>JAIROU010000083.1 GCA_031257375.1 Bifidobacteriaceae bacterium | reverse complement strand
CTCATCCCGCCCGCGCGCGTCGACCCCGCGCGCACCCCGATCCTGCACGCCCGCTTCCGCGTCAAGCCCCCCGGCCCGGGAAGGGCGCCCTGACCGGCGGGGCGAACCCGAAACGCGGCCAGAAAACGCCAGAAAACGCCAGAAAACGCCAGGAAACCTTTGGGGCCGGGCCCGGGCGACGGCCACCGGCAAACCCCTGGGACGCTGGCGGACAACCAGCGCGCCAAGCCGCCCACGATCCGAAATCCCCGGTCCGACCGGCGCACCCGCGGGCGCCGCGCAGCATCGTGGACAGATGAAGAAGGACGAAGGCGCCTGGGCGCTGCTGGGACATGCGGCCGCGGTGGCGATGGGCCTGATCGGGTTGATCCGCCTCACAACCATGCTGGCCGGGGGCCTCGGAGACCTGGCGCTCACAACCCTGGCGCGGATAATCCCCTGACCGGCCGGCCGTTCACTTCCCGTGGCACATCTTGTACTTCTTGCCGCTGCCGCACGGGCAGGGCTTGTTGCGACCCGTCCCCGGGTAGGCCTCGCCAACCGCCGCCCCGGCCGCTGCCGCCGCCTTGGACCGCGAGGCGCCCCCGCGAACGACCGGTTGGTCGCCGCCGTCCTCCGATGGCGCCGAATACTGGAAGGCGTTCGCGTCCTCGGCCGGCTCGTCCAGCCCCTTCGCCACGACCCGAGTCTTGGTCGTTGGGGCGCCGACGGCCTGGGTTTGGGCGGCCGCCGCGGCAGCCGGTCGCCCCGCCGGGGACTTGGACGATCCCGCCGGGGTTTCGCCTGACCCCGCCTTGGCCGCCCCCCGCTTCGCCGTCCCCCGCTTCGGCGCCCCGCGGCCGGGACCGGTCGCCGTCACGCTGGCGGCGCTCGGCCGCGCCTCCCCAGCCGTGATCGTGGCCGCCTCGCCGGACCCGGGACCAGAGCCCGACCCAGACACAGACCCAGAGCCAGACCCAGACACAGACCCAGACCCAGACGCAGACCCAGACACAGACCCGGCCGAACTGGCAGCGGAAGCCGTGCTGGCGGCATCGGACTGGTCGACCTGGACCTCCAGATTGAACAAATAGCCGACGGTCTCCTCTTTGATGGCGTCATTCATCGCCTGGAACATGTGGTAGCCCTCGCGCTGGTACTCGACCAGCGGGTCGCGCTGGGCCATCGCCCGCAGGCCGATGCCCTCTTTGAGGTAGTCCATCTCATACAGGTGCTCGCGCCACTTCCGGTCCAGCACGCTGAGCAGGACGCGGCGCTCCAACTCCCGCATCACCCCGGCGCCGAGTTGGGCTTCGCGCGCCTCATAGGCCAGGTGGATGTCGGACGCGAGCTCGCGCTGGATCATCTCCTGGGTCAGCGCGGTCTTGGAACCGGCCTCCGCGACCAGGTCGTCGGGCGTGACCGTGGCCGGGAAGACGGCCTTCAACTGGGTCCAAAGCTGCGCCAGGTCCCACTCCTCGGGCGCGTCCGCGCTGGTGGCCTCGTCGACGAAAGACTTGACGACATCGTCCAAGAAACCCTGGATGCGCCCGGCCAAGTCCTCGCCGTGCAGAATCGCCCGGCGGACCTCGTAAACCACCGTCCGCTGGCGGTTCATGACGTCATCGTACTTCAGCACGTTCTTGCGGATCTCGAAGTTGGTCGACTCGACCTGGCCCTGAGCGGAGGCGATGCCCCTGGTCACAAGCTTGGACTCGAGCGGCAGGTCTTCTGGGAAGCCGGTCATCGACATGACCCGCTCGGTCAGCTGCGAGTTGAACCGGCGCATCAACTCGTCCCCCAGGGACAGGTAGAAGCGCGACTCGCCCGGATCGCCCTGGCGGCCGGAGCGGCCGCGCAACTGGTTGTCGATCCGCCGCGACTCGTGGCGCTCGGTTCCGAGCACGTAAAGGCCGCCCAGGCCGACAACCTCGTCGTGCTCGGCCGCGACCGACTCCTTGGCCTTTGCCAGCGCCTGCGGCCAGGCCGCCTCATACTCGGCCGGGCTTTCCTCCGGGTCCAAGCCTTGTTTGGCCAGCGATTGCACGGCCCGGAACTCGGCGTTGCCGCCCAGCATGATGTCGGTGCCGCGCCCGGCCATGTTGGTGGCGACGGTGACGGCGCCCTTGCGGCCCGCCTCGGCGATGATGGCGGCCTCGCGCCGGTGCTGTTTGGCGTTCAAGACCTCGTGCGGGACGCCCTGCTTCTTGAGCAGTTTGGAAAGGTACTCCGACTTCTCGACCGAGACGGTCCCGACCAGCACCGGCTGGCCCCGCCGGTGGCGCTCGACGATGTCCTCGACCACGGCCGACCACTTGCCGTCCTCGCCCTTGTAAACCAGGTCGGACTTGTCCTCGCGGATCATCGGCATGTTGGTCGGGATCGGCACCACGCCGATCTTGTAGGTCGAGGCGAACTCGGCCGCCTCGGTCTCGGCCGTGCCGGTCATCCCGGACAGCTTCTTGTACAGCCGGAAGTAGTTCTGCAGTGTGATGGTGGCCAGGGTTTGGTTCTCGGCTTTGATCTCGACGCCCTCTTTGGCCTCGATCGACTGGTGCATGCCCTCGGAGTAGCGCCGTCCCGGCAGCACCCGGCCGGTGTGCTCGTCCACGATCAAAACCTCGCCTTGCAGGACAACGTAGTCCTTGTCGCGGTGGAACAGCTCCTTGGCCTTGATGGCGTTGTTGAGGAACCCGATCAGCGGCGTGTTGACCGACTCGTAAAGGTTGTCGATGCCCAGGTAGTCCTCGACCTTCTCGATCCCCGACTCGAGCACGCCGACCGTCCGCTTCTTCTCATCGACCTCGTAATCCGCCTCGCGCTTCAGCCGGCGGGCCATGGTGGCGAACTCCGAGTACCACTTGTTGATGTCGCCCTGGGCCGGGCCGGAGATGATCAGCGGGGTCCTGGCCTCATCGATCAGGATCGAGTCGACCTCGTCCACAATGACGAAGTTGTGGCCGCGTTGCACCAGGTCGGCGGCCTTCCAAGCCATGTTGTCGCGCAGGTAGTCGAAGCCGAACTCGTTGTTGGTGCCATAGGTGATGTCGCAGGCGTACTCGCGCCGCCGCTCGGCCGGGTTCTGCCCCACCAGGATGCAGCCGGTGGTCAGTCCCAGGAAGCGGAAGACCCGCCCCATCAATTCGCTCTGGTAGGAGGCCAAGTAGTCGTTGACGGTGACGACGTGCACGCCGTCGCCGCTGAGCGCGTTCAGGTAGGCGGGCAGCGTGGCCACCAGGGTCTTGCCCTCGCCGGTCTTCATCTCCGCGATGTTGCCTTGGTGCAGGGCCGCCCCGCCCATGATCTGCACGTCGAAGTGCCGCTGCCCCAAGGTCCGCCGGGCCGCCTCGCGGACCACCCCGAAGGCCTCCGGCAGCAGGTCGTCCAGCGACTCGCCCTGCTGGTAGCGCTCTTTGAAGCGACCCGTCTCCTCTTTCAACTCCTCGTCGCTCATCGCCTCGAAGGCCGGCTCCAAGGCGTTGACTTGCTGGACTATCCCTTCCAGCCGACGCAGAGTGCGGCCTTCGCCGACGCGCAGCAACTTGTCCATCAAACTGGCCACGACGACCTTCTTTCCATCGAACGGCTCATTTCCCGCCCCCCATGCTATTGCCCACCCGCCCCGGCCCGCTCCCAGTCAGCCCACAGCGTAGGGATCGCCCGGCAGCCCGCGCCAATACGCTTTTCTGAATGCGCACAACATTGATGATTCCGGACAGCCTGTACAGAGACGTCAAACTGGAGGCGGTGAGGCGGAACACCACCGTGACATCGCTGGTCGAACAGGCGCTCCGGGATTTGTTGAGCCCGTCCGAAGCCAGCGCCCCCCGGCCGTTCCGGCTCGAGCCTTTCCAAGGCCAGGGCCTGCAGGCGGGAGTGGATCTGAGCGACAGCGCCGCCTTGCTGGACTTGCTGGACCAGCCGTGATCATTCCAGACGTGAACGTGCTGGTCGGGGCGATGCGCGCGGACTGCCCGCGCCACCGCGAACTGGCCGACTTGTTGGCGGGCGCGGTTGAGGCGCCGGAGGCGCTCGCCTTGACGCCGGCGGTGCTGGGCGGCGTCCTTAGAATTCTCACCCACCCGCGCGTGTTCGCCCCGCCAACCCCGCTGGAAACCGCCCTGGATCAGATTGAAACCCTGCGAACGGCCGATGGCGTTGTGGAGGTCGGCCCCGGCCCGCGCCATTGGGAGATCGTCGCCCGCCTCTGCCGCCAGGCCGGCGCCAGGGGCAACCTCGCCGCCGATGCCGCCCACGCCGCCGTCGCCGTTGAGCAGGGCGCCACTTGGGTCACCCTGGACCGCGACTTCGCACGGTTCCCAGGCCTGCGCTGGCGAGCGCCCGTCTGAGGCCCTCCGGCCGCGGACGCGTCCGGCGGAGCCGGCCTTCATCAACCAGGTCGCCTGCCAAGCCCCGACCGGCGAACTGGCCATCGCACCGACCTGCCCGAGCGGCATCGTCCAACTCGACGTCGGCCAACGTCAGCCAACGCAGCCAACGCAGCCAACGCAGCCTGCCAACGCAGCCAACGCAACTTGACAACGGGGGGGGTAATTTCTCACGCTGGTAGCTCGGACTGCCCCACGTGTCCCCGGAGCGAAGGACCTATCAATGCCCGGAAGCCAAAACAAGAAGAGTGGTGTCAAGACAATCGCGGCGGGCGTAGGCCTTGGTGTTGCGGCGATCATATTGGACGTGATCTTGGTCAAGGCCGCCGACACGGAGTTCAGCCTTGTCATCCCAGGTTTGCGGCTGTGGATTGTGGGGGTGGTCCTCATTGTGGGCGGCGTGGTGGTCGGCGCCATAGAGATGTCGGGGGCCAAGAAGGATGGTTGAGCCCTCACCGCTCGCCATGCCGCGGCGGGCCGCGGAAACCGTGAGCGCTCGAAGCGCGAGCCAATCGCGTCGGCCCGGAAGAAGTGTGAGCGCCGGGCAGTGGAGCAATCGCACCGGCCGGACCTGCCGAGGCGGGGGGTGAGACCGTGGATATTGTCTCCGCGATGCCTCTGAAGATCAAGGGCCATCCGATCAGCGCCGGCGGCGATCTTGATATTCCGGCCGATCAACGCCCGGTCGTCTTGGATGGCGCGAGTGTCTTGCACTACACCAAGTGGGGACACAAGCCGCTTGGATCGTCAGAATTCTCCGCCCGATTTGACGGCGCGACCCCCAGCATTGGGGTCAAGCCATTTCCCGTCAGCCTGGTCATAACAAACGACCGAATCATTTTCCACTCAAAGTTCCGACCGAAGGTGTTCGGCGACGGCCACGCCAAGATGGGGTTGGGCAAGGTCTACTACGGTTGGCTGTCGACGAAGCGGGGCGGCTTCCACGTAGGCGTCGACGCGCTGCGCCTGCGGCAGACCCGCAATGGCATGTGCCGGCTTGATGTGTGCAGTCAGTCCGACGCGAGCGACACTCTCTACACGGTCACCTCAGGGCAGGACCTGGCGCAGTACGCCAACGAAATCATCGCCCGGTGCGGCGGTCAAGAGTTCTTCGACAACAGTGGCGTCGACAGAACGATCATTCTGAACACATAGCGCCGTGCGCGCCGACTCTCCCCGGCCGCGCTGGCTGGGGGACGCGGGGCCGCGACCTGTCATCATCAAGAAGGAGTCAGTGTGCTTGTCAATAGAGGAACCCGGTTTGGAATCGCCCTAGCGGCGGTGCTGGCGGTGGGCCTGACCTTGGGCGGCTGCGGCAACAGCGGCGGGTCCATGACCTGCGGCCAATTCAACAAGGCCAGCGACGGTCGGCAAACCTCGGCGATCAAAGCGATGCTGAAGGAGCGCGGCGGCGACACGTCCGACGAGGCCGTCAGCGTGGCCCTGGGGTCGGCAAGGATGTTCTGCTTGATCACCGACTCGGACGACCCGATCAGCGGCATCTACGGGTGACCGGCGCCCCTGCGGCGAAGCCGGGCGCAGATGCCCCATGGGGCCTCGACAGAACCTGCGGGCCCGATGAACGCTGCCGTGCCGGCTCAAAGCGATTTGACAAGGAGAAGCTCGTGGACAACATCAAGATAGCAAAGGCGATGGAGAAGTACCCGATAGACGCGCGGGGCTCCCTGGCGATACCGCCCGCGGAGCGGCCGCTGTACCTTGACCAAGTCGAAGTCAAGCACTTTTTCTCGCGCGACGTTCCCTCGGACCACGCCGAGTTCCTGACCCAGGCGGCCAACTCGAGCGACCTGCCGACCGGCATGCCGGTCGTGGTGGGCTTGTCGGCGGACGCGATCTATTTTTGGTCCAACTACCTCGACACGGTTGGCGGCAAGCTGAAACAAGATCCCAACAAGATCGCGATCAAACGCTTCAACCTCATTCTGGACCAGAGGGACGACCAGCGGGCCTACGCGGCCGCGATCGACTACTTCCACATGGCCAGGCTCGGCCGGTACGGCTTCACGGTCTAGCCCAGGTTCGGTAAACGCACCTGCGTCATACGAGACGAAAGGTGGGTTTGATGGATCAGGGAAAGCAGGCAGGACAGGGGTTGCGGGCGGTGGTGTATGTGCGGATCAGCGATGATCCGGAGGGCAGGGAGCGTGGGGTGGACCGGCAGGAGGCGGACTGCCGTGCCTACGCGGCCGGGCACGGCATGGCGGTGGTCGGGTTGTTCAAGGAGAACGACACGTCGGCGTTCAAGCAGCGGGTGATCACGTTGCCTTCGGGTGAGCGGGTGCGGCGGGTGGTGCGCCCCCAGTTCCGCGCCATGCTGGGATTCTTGGCTCGGGGCGGGGCTGATGTGATGGTGGCCTACGATTTGGACCGGGCGGTGCGCGATCCGCGCGATTTGGAGGACCTGATCGACGCGAAGGTGTTGAACCGGTTCCAGGTCCGCTCGGTGACCGGCTCGCTGAAGCTCGACACGGACGCGGACGTGGCGATGGCGCGGGTGTTGGTGGCGATGGCGAACAAGTCCAGCGCGGACACGGCCCGCCGGGTGGCGAGGGCCGCCAAGCAGCAGGCTGTGGAGGGCGCCTGGCACGGCGGCCGGGCGCCGTTCGGGTATAGGGCCGAGGGCGGCAAACTGGTCGTCGTCCCGGAGCGGGCCGCGTTGGTGCGCGAGGCCGCTCAGCGGGTGTTGGCGGGCGAGTCGTTGTACCGGATTTTGACGGACTGGGACGAGCGGGGGATGCGCACCGAGGCGGGCGCGGTGTGGACGAACCGGGGCTTGAAAATGGTGTTGGAGTCCCAGTCGGTCAAAGGGGTCCGCGAGTACCGGCCGGTCCAACCCGACGGGACCCGCGCGGATGCCCCGGAACTGCTTGTCAAAGCCGCATGGCCGGCGATTCTGGACGAGGACACTTGGGAGAGGGTGGGCGCGGTGTTGGCTGAGCGCAAACAGGCCCGGACCTACCATGTGGGCGGGTCGAAAAGGATGTACCCGTTCTCGGGGTTGATCCGCTGCGCCAAGTGCGGTGTGCCGATGGTCCACCGCGGGCAGGTGTACCAGTGCCACCGCGCCCTCAAAGGGCAATGCAGCCGGAGCGTGCGCGCCGGTGAGGTGACCGCCCTGGCCGAACAGGCTGTGTTGGCGGTGTTCGCGAGGATCAGCCTCGAACCCGCCCGGCGCGGGGGCGCCGCGCCGGACCAGGAGGCCCGCGCCGGGCTGGGCGCCGCGCTGGACGCCGACCGGGCGGTATTGGCGCGTTTGGACGATGACCATTACGACGGGCTGATAGACCGGGCGTCGTGGGTCCGCCAACGCGCCCGGATAGCGGACCGGATCGAACGCGCCCGCCGCGGCTACCAGGCGGCTCTGCCGGAGGCCGCCCCGGCTATCGACGTGACCACCGTGGCCGCCGAGTGGGAGGGCCGCGCCCCGGCGTGGCAGCACCAGGCCGCGAGTTTGGTGTTGGAGGCTGTGCTGATCCACGCCCACCCGGCCGACATGATGACCGCCGTGCCGAAACGCCGCGACGAGGCGGCCGAGGCGTTCCACGTCCGCCGCGACGCCCACCGCCAGGAGGTGCTGGCCCGGCGGGTCGAGTTCGTCTGGCGGGCCTGACCGGCCGTGTCCGTCACCATTGGCGCCGGCGGCCCCTGGGCGGGCGCGGGGCGGCGCACAGGCCCCTCAACCCCGCCAAAACCTCCGGGTCCGCGACCTGGGCCGGGAACCCTTGGGCGGCCCTGGACGCCAACGCCAGCCGCGCGCCCCCCTTTATGGCGAGCCGCGGTTCGCGGCTGGTGGACAAAGGCTCGGCGGTCTGCGCGGCGCTGGCGATGGTGGTCATGCCGGGCAGGTGCGCCGCCGCGCCCGGACCACCGGCTGGCCACGTGACGCCCGGCAACGGGGCGCGCGTGGAAATTTCTTGCCCGGCTCGGGTATCCTCGACCAGCGGTCGCGGCAGTCGTTGGCGCGGCGCTGCGGGTGGCCGCGGCGGCGCAAGGCCGTTAGGGCTGGTCCTGCGGTGCCGCCGATTTAGCGGAACCGCGCCACCTGGGGTTACGGGTTTGCGCCACCGGCGGGCGGGGCGCCGGCCAGGGTTTGGCGCCGGTCGCGGGCCTGTTCGGCGCGCCGCGCGTTGTCTCCGCGTCGGCGCGGTGGGAGCGTTCCAAGCTGCTCGTCAACCTGGCGGGCGGTGGCCAGGGCTTCGCGGGTTCGGCGTCTCATCGCCGCGGTTACGCCGAGCAGGCCGCGGCCCCGCAACGATTTCAGCTCCCGCGAGGCCACCATCTTGGTGATGCTGCCGGGCGGGGCTTGGGCTGCTAGCTGTTCGAGGTCGTCTATCAACACCAGGGTGCGAACCCTGTCATAGGGAGCGCTGACCGGCTCGCCGCCATCGACCGCTTCCAACGCCTCGTATGAGGGTTGGTTTGTCAAGCGCGCAGCACAAAGTGGCGCTCTTTGGTCAGGAGCGCCTGGGGGTGTCGCGGCCGACG
>JAIROU010000415.1 GCA_031257375.1 Bifidobacteriaceae bacterium | reverse complement strand
CGGACGGCAGTCGGCGCCGACGGCCGCTGGGCCTGCGACTTCGAGCCGCCGCTGGAGCACGGCCGGGCCGTCGAGGTCACGGTCGTGGACCGGGCCCAGAACGCCTCGGACGGCGGCTCGCTGGCCGTGGACGCAACCCCGCCGAGCGGAGTGACGGTCGCCCCGACCGATGGCCGGCAGGTCACCGGCGCCGGCGAGACTCCCGGCGATGTCATCACCGTCCGAGACGCGGGCGGCCAGGTGCTCTGCCGCGTCGTCGTCGGCGCCGAGCTGACCTGGGCCTGCGCCCTCGAGCCGGTCGCCGCCGAGGGTGACATCTTGACCATCGCCGCGGAGGACCAGTTCGGCAACCGGGTCGAATCCGCCTGGCGCGTCGGCCTGCCCCGCCTGGACCTGGCCGAGCCCGTCCTGCGCGCCGGCGCCCGCCAAACCGCCACCGCCCGCAACTACCAACCCGGCGAGACGGTCGCCCTGAACCCCGACGCGACCAGTTCGGCCGCCCAGCCCGGCGCCGGTTCGACCGACATGGCCGATGCCGTCGTCGCAGTCCTGACCGCGTCGGAAGGCGCCAGCGGCGCCGGGTCGGCCGACACGTCCGATGCCGCCCTCTCGGCCGTGGCCGATGCGAACGGCACGGTCGTGTTCGCCTGGACCGTGCCCGCCGACACCGCCCCCGGCGAACGCCTGGTAGAGGCCCGAGGCGCCGTCTCCGGCGCCGCCAACGCAAGGTTCGCGGTCGAACAGCCCGCCAACTCCGGCCCAGCCCTAACCTCGCCAACCCTCCCCTTCACCGGCGCCGAAGGCGTGGTCGGCCTGATCGGCCTGGCCGGGGGCCTCCTCCTAGCCGGCGCCCTGCTACTCCTAGCCACCCGCCGCCGCCGCCAGTCCACCCCCGACCGCCCCTAAGCGGACGGACCTTTCGCCTCAAACCCGGGGACACACCCGAACGAGCCTCCCAACCACCGCACATGGCGCCTGGCGCCATGTGCGGTGGGCGTGCGCCGGTTTCGGCTCACGGTTTCCTGCCTTGTCGCATGGGATCGTGGACGGTTCGCGCCTTCGCGGTTTCCGGTTGGGGCAATTACGGCCGCCCTTGCCCGATGCCGCCGCCGGGCCGTTCCGCGTTTGCGCAGGTCCCAGCGTTTTGTCTGGGAGCCCGGCCGACGGTTGACGCCTGGATTGCGGCCGTAACTGCCCCAACCGGGTCGCCAGGGTCGCCAGGGGGGTCGCCCGGGGCTGAATCGCCGGGCCGCGAAGTGGAACGCGACCACAGGTCAGCGAGTCGGGACAGTCGGCGCGGCACCCCCCCCCCGCCGAGGGCGCGTCTTCCAAGCCCGCGCCGCACCTGGCGCACTTCTTGGGTCTTTTCCCACTCGGCCTGCCACACCCGGCCCAGTCACTTCGCTCACATGGCGCCGGGCGCCGCCCAAGACCATCTCCTGGGCGCCCTCCCCACGGCCGCCCCGTGCCTGCCGATCCTCGCCGACAAAGAACACGTCGACGCCGGGATCGGCATCCACTGCCCGGTGCGGGGCAAGAACCTCGACGCGGAAGATCCTCGAGCACGCCACCGCCGCCGCCCCCCCACGGACTTGGTCCGGATCTCTTGTCTCCGGGCCGCCACTCCCGGCCCGGTCATGTCGGTCACGCCGACCGCGTCGCGCGCGGTCGGCCCACAGTTGCAAGGCGGTGTCGCCTTACGGAATGATTGGCTCGTGGCGACGTTGACGATTACCGGGAAGGGCCAGATCACGCTGCGCAAGGAGGTTTTGCGGGCGCTGGGGGCGAGGCCGGGGGACAAGGTGGACGTCCAGGTGTTGCCGGGCGGGCAGGTGATGTTGCGGCGGACGCGCCGGTCGGGGTCGATCGAGGGTTTCATCGGCGTGGTCCGGGACAAGGTCGGCCGGCCGTTGTCGATCGCCGAGATGAACCAGATCGCCGCTGACGGCTGGGCGGGCCAGCGGTGAAGCTGACGGCTGACACCAACGTCCTGGTCCGCGCCGCCGCGGCGGACGATCCGCGGCAGGCGGCGCTGGCCGCCGAGGCTTTGCTGGGCGCCGAGGCGGTGGTGCTGCCGCTGCCGGTGCTGTGCGAGTTCGTGTGGGTGCTCGGGCGCGGCTACCGCCTGTCGGCCGAGGACGTGGCGTTGGCGCTGGAGGCGCTGCTGGCGGCCCCGAACGCGGTCTACGACGAGCCAGCGGTCGAGCGCGGGTTGGCCTTCTTGCGGCTCGGGGGCGATTTCGCCGATGGGGTGATCGCTTTCGCCGGGTTGGAATTGGGCGCGGAGGAGTTTGTCACGTTCGACCGCGAGGCCGCTCGGTTGGCGGCCGAAACCGGCCTGCGGGCGCGGCTGCTCGGCCCGCCGCCCGGCTGACGGGAGAGGTCGCCGCCCGGCAGGCGTTGCCCGATGCCGTCTGCCCGCCCGCCCGCCAACGTCCGGCCACCAGCCGCCCCGGGCTGCCGGTCGCGGCCGGGTGCGGCGGCGGGCGGGGCGAAAACCTGGGGCGGCGGCATCGTGCGGCGGACTGGCTGGCTGGGCGCGGCCGGGCGCGGCGGGGGAAAGCGAAAACTCGGGGGCGCGGCATCGTGCGCGGGATGTGGCGGCTGGGCGTGTCCGCCTGACGGAACCGAGGCAGGTTGCGGGCTGGGCGGCGGCGCGGGCGGCATAGCCTGCGGGAGACGGCCGTTGGCGAATCGAGCGGGGGGACGGATATGGCGCACACGGTGGCGGACCAGCTTTGGCAGATGCTTGGCGACGCGGGGGTGAGGCGGTGTTACGGGATTGTGGGCGACGCGCTGAACCCGGTGATCGACGCGCTGCGGCGAAGCGGGCGGGTCGAGTTCATCCATGTGCGGCACGAGGAGTACGGGACCTTCGCGGCCGCTTGCGAGGCCCAGTTGACGGGCGGGCCGGCAGCGGTCTGCGGGACGGCCGGGCCGGGGGTGGCGCACCTGGTGAACGGCCTGCTGGACGCCAAGCACGAGGGCGCGCCGGTGATCGCCATCGCGGGCGACGTGGAGCGCGGGATCATGGACACGGGCGCCTTGGAGGAGCTCAACCCGTACCAGTTCTTCCAGACGGCGTCGTTGTACACCGGGCGGATCGTCCAAGCGGACCAGGCCCGCGCGGTGATCGACCAGGCCATCACCACGGCCCTGCTGGAGGGCGGGCCGACCGTCATCTCGCTGCCCGGCGACGTGGCCCGCGAGCCAGCGACCAAGTCGCATTACGCCCCGCCCAGGCTGGACGCGACGCCGCCTCCGGCCTCGGAGGCGGATTTGGCGGCGATGGCCGAACTGATCGGTCGGAGCCGGAAGATCACCATCATGGGCGGCCACGGCTGCCGGGACGGGGCGCCGGCGGTGGCCCGGCTGGCGGAGCGGCTGGCCGCGCCGGTGGCCTACTCGTTCCGGGGCAAGCAGTGGTTGGAGCACGCCACCGCCAACGCCGTCGGCATGACCGGACTGCTCGGCTGGGGCGGCGCCTACGACGCCCTGCACAGCGCCGACCTGGTGCTGATGCTCGGCTGCGACTTCCCGTTCCGGGGCTTCCTGCCAACCGACGTGCCCTATATCCAGGTCGACAAGGACCCGCGCCACCTGGGGAGGCGCGTTCCGATCAGGCTGGGGGTGGTGGGCGACGTGGGGCAGACCGTCGCCGCGCTGCTCCCGCGACTGCCCGCCCGCGCCCGCGCCGACACCGCGCATTTGGACGAGCACGTCCGGGCGACCGAGCGGTGGCGTCGCAAAGTGGCCCGGTACGTCGAGCGGGGGCCGCAGATCAAGCCGATCCGCCCGGAGTTCCTGGCCGCCGTGATTTCCGATTTGGCCGACGATGACGCGCTCTTCTTCGCCGACACCGGCACGCCCTGCATGTGGGCCGCCAGGAACGTCGCGGCTGGCCGCGACCGCCGCTTCATGGGGTCGCTGACCTGGTCTTCGATGGCGTCGGCGGCCCCTTATGGTTTTGGCGCGGCCTTGTCGGCGCCGGGCCGGCAGGCGATCGCGCTGTGCGGCGACGGCGGCTTCACCATGCTGGGCCTGGGCGACCTGATAACCCAGGTCCGCCACCGCGCGCGGGTGGTCAACGTGATCTTCAACAACGGGCAGTTGGACTTCGTCAACATTGAGCAGCAGGAGGCCGGGTTCGTCCCGTTCGGCACCGACCTGCCCAACCCGGACCTGGCGGCGGTGGCGACGGCGCTGGGCGCGCGCGGCATCCGGGTCGAGGACCCGGGGGACGTGCGCGGGGCCGTCGCCGAAGCCCTCGCCCACCCGTCCGGGCCGGTGGTCCTGGACGTGGTGGTCGACCCGGCCGCCTTGGCCATGCCCTCGCACCTGCCCAAGCCGACCGTCGAAGGGTTCACCTTGTCGGTGCTCAAACGCGGCTTCGGCGGCGACCTGCCGGGGCTAGTCCATGAGGCGGCCGACAACGCGCGGATCGTTTAGGCGGTCCGGTTTCCCCTACCGGTTCGGTGCTGACCAGCGAAAACGCACGGGGCGGGACGGCGCAATGCGCACGGGGGCGTCAGCTAGTGAGAAGCTGGTGCGCCCGCTGATGGGACACACCCATGACGTGGCCGATGTCGCGGACGGACAGGTGCGCGGCGCGGAGGGCTTTGGCGGCGCTCGCCCGGGCCGAAGCGGCCTCGCGGCCCATATGCTCCGCTTCAGCCCGCAGATCCCTCGAGCGGGCCATCTGAGCCCGGTACTCATCAGGGAGGACCACCTCCACTTCAATGTCGAAAGCGGACTCGGGCTCGCCCAACTGGTGAGCGATCGCCTCCCTCATCTCGGGGTCTGCCCGCGACAAGACGCGGCACTGGGAAACCGAACCGACATCGGGCGCCTCGAGCACCCACCATCCGCCCGACCGTTCGGCGGTGACCTTCACCGTCCGCCTCATTTCCTCCACCATCCCTTTCCCAACACATCCGCGAACTGCTCCCAGAACTTGCGGGCGGCAAGCTCCGCGATCTCCGAATGCCGTCCCAACGTGTGAGCGGAGCCGCCCACGCTGATCGACGTGTGCCTGGTTAACTCCACCTCCACGTAGGCGAGCCCGCCGGCCTTCGCCGCCAGCCGGATCTTGCCGATGACGGCCCGCCGCTTCACCGCGGCAGCTTACTCCGCAGCCAGCCCAGGTGTCAAGGCGAGCCTAGACATGTGTCTCTTGGCGCCTTCCGACTCGCCTCGCGCTCAAGGCCGCGGGCCGCCCGTTCAGCCAGCCCGGTTCGACCAGAGCGCCGGTCCCGGGTCTTGGCGCAAGGCTTGGGACGCCAAGCTGGTTGGCGTGCCATGCTTTGAGCATGGCTCCAGCAATTCGCGTCGAACACCGCCGGCCGGGCCGATGATCGCCCCGGACGCCCCGAAAAGGCTCTTGCCGTTGGTCGTGTTGGCGGTGTTGAAGAGGCATTCCGATGCCGCGCATCGGCTTTCGCAGCGGCAGATCGCAGACCTCCTGGCGCGCGAGCACGGCATGGTGGTGGACCGTAAGACCCTCAAGAGCGCCTTGACGGGCCTGCTGGACTGCGGCTACCGGCTGCGCCACGAGCAGGTGGAGCGGTTGGGGCGGTCGGGCGAGCCGGAGGCCCTGGCCACCGGCTGGTATTTGGAGCGGGAGTTCTCCGACCTGGAGTTGAGGTTGATCATCGACGCCCTGGTGTTCTCCCACCAACTGCCGCCGCGCCGGCGCGACGAGTTGATCGGCAAGCTGGAGGGCCTGTCCAGTCGGCACTTCCACGCGCGGGTGAAGCACGTCAAGTCCGTGCCGACGCCGAGAGGGGCCGACGAGCCGCTGCTGGACACGGTCGGGCTGTTGGACCGGGCCATCGCCGCCAAGCGGCGGGTGGCGTTCAAGTACGCCTTCCTCGGGGCGGACAAGAAGCCGCACCTGCGGGTCTCGGGGAGCACCGGCCGGCCGCGCCGCTACGAGGTCAGCCCCTATCAAATGGTGGCCTCGGGCGGCTACTACTACCTGATCTGCGCCGCCTGGGGCTTGGACGACCTGTGGCACTTCCGGGTCGACCGGATCCAGGACGCGGCCATCCTGGACCAGCCGGTCCGGCCGCTCAAAGAGCTTCCCGGGTACGAGGACGGCCGCCTCGACCTGCCCAGGCACCTGGCCGAGCACCCCCACATGCAGGCCGGCCCGGCCGTCCCGGTGCGCTTCCGCGTCGAGCGGTCCTCCATCCCGAGCGTGTTCGACTGGTTCGGGACCGGCCCCGACGTGCGCGTCACCGACGTCACCGACACCACCGCCGATGTCGCCGTCCGGGTCAACGAGACGGCGATGCTGTTTTGGGCGCTCAAGTTCGGGGGCGTGATCGAGGTCTTGGAGCCCGCCTCGCTGCGCCAGGCCATGCGCGCGGCCGGGCTGGCCATCGCAGAAAAGCACCGGCCCGACTCGTAGCCGAGCCCGGCGCCGGCCCGGCGCCGCCCTTTCCGCCAAGGCGGCCTGGCTGCTGGTGCGCCCGGCCAGGCGCTCCTTCGCGACCGGCTTCCAAGCCGCGGCCGCGGACGGGCGCCGACCGTGAGACTGGCAACGCCGCGGGCTGCTAGGAAGCGTCATAATCCCGATGACGGGCGACACTTGTGCTCACGCGCGGGCTGCGCCACACTTGAGCGCGGATCGGCGGGGTTGGCGGTTCGGCAAATCACAAAGGAGGCAGGACATGGCGCCACGCGCTGATAGGACAGTGGAGACGCTCTACAGCTACATAATGACCGCTGACGGCAGTTTCGCGCCGAACTATCAGGACGGGCTTTGCACACTCGCCTGCTGCAAGCCCCAGATCAGGCGGTCGGTCGGCAAGGCGGTTCTGGCCGCGGCGGACAAGGAGGGCCTGCCCGACCTGGGCCGGCTCCGCGCGTAGCGCCCCGACCTGGTGCGCGGGCAGGGAATCTGGGTTGTGGGCCTGGCCGGTAGGCGCCTGCAACGCCGCGAGGGCTACACCTACCGCGGCGTTATCTACGCCATGCAGGTAACCGACGTGGTGGACTTCAGGACCTACTTCCAGGAGTTTCCCGGCCGACGGCCCCAGTACGACGGCTCGGGTCATTGGTGTCGCGGAGACGCGGTCTACTCAATTGGAGAGAAGGGCGCGCCCGAGATGCTCGTCTGCCCCCATTCCAACCCAGACGGCACCCCGGACCCGGGGAGCATGGCAACCGACCTCGGCGGGAAGTACGTGTTGATCTCGGACAACTTCGTCAACTTCGGGGCCGAGGCGCCCTATGAGGCTTTCACGGAGGGCATGGCCAAGGTGCAGGGGTTCAAGAAAAGCCATACCGACGAGGTCAAGGACGCCTTCCGGGAGTGGCTGGACGGCCTAGAAACCTCCAGCCAGGAGTCCGATGCCGTCGTCCCGGATCGGCCCGGCCGCCCGGCTTCGCCCGGTGGCGGCTCGAGCGGCCGGTGCGGCTGCGGCGGGGGTGAATGAGATGAAGATCGTCCTTTCCCGGAAGGGTTTCGACAGTTCGAACGGGCGCATCCCCAGCCCCATATTGCCGGACGGGACGATGCTGTCGCTGCCCATCGCGACAGACCAGCCGGAAGGCCGGTTCGCGGGCTTGTTTCAGGACGGCCGCAGTTACGAGCAGATCATCTTGGACCTGCGCGGCAATGCGCAAATGGCCGCCGGAAACTGCCACCCGGACCCCGATCTGCGGCTGGCCGGCCGGGACATCGCTGATTGGCGCCCGGCCTTCGGCCAGACCGACGCCGCCCAAACGCACCTGGAGAACGAAGGTGTGGGCGCGGGCGACCTGTTCCTATTCTTCGGCCGGTTCCGCCAGACCGAGCAGATCGGGGAGAAGCTGCGGTACGTGCGCGGCGCGCCCGCCGTCCACGCCGTCTTCGGCTACCTCCAGATCGCGGAGATCCTCAAAGGGGACCAGATCGGGCGCCTGCCGTGGCATCCGCACGCCAGTGATACCCCGCGCCAGAACAACACGGTCTACACCGCGACCGCGCGGCTGACAGGCGCCGAGCTGCCAGGTGCGGGGACACTCGACCACCGGCAAGACCGGGTGCTGACGGCCCCGGGCCGGACAACCTCCAGATGGAAGCTCCTGCCCTGGATGGACCGCGCTCACATCTCGTACCACACGTCCAAGGCGTTGCGGGGCGACCATTTCCAGAGCACCGCCAGGGGCCAGGAATTCGTCGTCGAGGAAAACGCCGAAGTCCTCAAATGGGCGCTGGGCATCCTCAACTGATTCGGCTGCGCCAGACCCGAGCCTGACCGCGACCTCTTCGGCGGGCCTTCCACCCCGGCGCGGATGGGGAGAATTTTCCCCACGCTGCGTGCCACGCTCTGGAACCGGTAAGCGCTTGGACGGCCTGCCCCTCGGCATCGTCGACTTCTTGGAGCTCGTCGGACAACGCCAAAAACGGTTGCGCGGGCGCCCGCGCGCTCTCCTGGTCACCCCGGATCACGACCTGCTGCCGCGGGCCGCCGAACAAGTCATTCCCACCCAGTTCGGCTCGACCTCGATGCTCCAGCGCAAGCTCGGGCTCAGCTTCGCCCAGGCCGGGCGGCTGATGGACCTGTTGGAAGCCGAAGGCGTGGCCGGCCCTCCAACCGAAGACGGCAGAGCCCGCCAAGTGCTTGTCCTGCCTGTCCGCCAGGTTGGGAACGACCCGTGAGGCGCCATTGTTCATTGGCGACTGGGCCGTGAGCCCTTCGCTTGATCATTCGGGCAGCCGCCCGCGGCCGGCCCTGGGAAGAGAGGTGGGCGGCCATAGCGTGCACCGGGCAGGCTTGCGGCTAGAGCCGTTGCCGCAGGCGGTCGCGTGTAACTGCGGGGTCGCTGGCGGCGTGGCGCAGGGCGATCACCGAAACTGTGCGGCCTCTCGCCCGGTAATAGACCAGGTAAGGGAACGACTGCATCGCCACACGTCGGACGTCCCGGTACACCTCGCGGTGGCGCTTCGGGAACTCAGCCAAGCTTGTCGCTGCGGCCTGGAAGTCGGCCTCGAACCGCTCCGCTAAGTCCACGCTGATCGCGGCGTAATAGTCCCGCGCCTCGTAAACGTCCGGCTCAGCCTCTGGACGGACAGCGACATCGAAGATCATCGCGCAGCGCGCAGCTCCGCCATGAACTCCGCCAAGGGGACGCCAACGCCGGGGTTGGCGTCCATGTCAGCGATCCGCTCGTCGAGAACCCGTTTGTCCGCTTCAGTAAGGAGCGCTTCCTCCATGCCCCACGACCGGCGCACATGGCAGATCAACTCGACCTGGTCGTCAATGCTCATCGCGTCAACTAGTTCAACAACCGCTCGGTCAACCACCCCACCAGCCTACGCCGATACGTCAGCGTCTGGACGTCTCGCGCGCTCAGAGCGTGAGGCTCGGCCCAGCGGGGCGCGGATCGGTCCGGCTCCCGGCGGCCTCGGGTCGGTTGCGGAGCCGTCGCGCCCGGTTCGCTGCCACCTGCGCCGCCCGCTCGGATTTGATCAAGGCCGCGGCGTCGCCGAGGAGCAGGCTCCGGAGCTTGGCCGCCCGGCGGCGGGCGGTGGTTGCCTGGGCGCGGTGGTCGTGCGTTTGGCGCCGTTTATCCCGACTCGGGATAAACACCGCATTGGGGTATGTAATTGTTTGGCCTAGACTTGGCGGGTGGGCGCGTCCCTGGTGGCAGGCGTGGACTGCCCGCGGACGACGGGCGAGTTCCGCGGGTGGTTCAGCTCTGGTGCCGCGTGCCGGGACTACCTGGCGTGGGTGCGTTGGCCGGACGGGTTCGCGTGCCCGGCCTGCGGCGGGGCGGGCTGGGCGATGGCGGACGGGACGTTCAGGTGCCGGGCCTGCCTGGCGCGGACTTCGGTTACCGCTGGGACGTTGTTCGACCACGCGCGCACGCCGTTGACGGTGTGGTTCGAGTTGTGCTGGCGGTTCGCGACGAGCAAGCAGGGGGTGTCGGCGCGGGAGGCGATGAGGGATCTGGGGATCGGCTCGTACCGCACGGCGTGGGGCATGTGCCAGCGGCTGCGGCGGGTGCTGGTGCGTCCGGGCAGGGAGAGGCTGTCGGGGGTTGTCGAGGTGGACGAGACGTTCGTGGGCGGCGTCGAGCCGGGCCTGGCGGGCGGTCGGGCGAGGGGCAAGAAGTCGCTCGTGGCCGTCGCGGTGGAGACCCCGGGTCGGCCCCGGCTGGGCCGGGCGCGCCTGCAGGTGGTCTCGGACGCCTCCGCCGAGACGCTGGGCCGGTTCGTGCGGGACCACGTCGAGCCGGGGTCCGTGGTGGTGACCGACGCCTGGAGCGGGTACACGGGGCAGGCGCTGGCCGGGTACTCGCACCGCGTCGTCAACCAGTCGCAGGCGCTGCGTGACGGCGCCGCCCACGATGGCCTGCCGCCCGCCGCCCACCGGGTCGCCGCCCTGCTCAAGCGGTGGCTGCTGGCGACCCATCAGGGGTCGGCGTCCGCCGGGCGCCTCCAGGACTACCTGGACGAGTGGGTGTTCCGGTTCAACCGGCGCCGCTCCCGGCACCGTGGCCTGGTGTTTTACCGGGTGATCCAGCTCGCGGTCGGCCACGAGCCGGTCCGCTACCGCCAGCTGATCCACGAGCCCAGGGATCCCGACGATGAGCCCGGGGGTTACCCGCGCGGTCGCGGAGGACGCCCCGAGAGCATAAAACCCCAGGTCAAGGGCTATCCCTGGCGCAGCCAACGCGACTAGGCCAAACAATTACATACCCCAAACACCGCATACCAGTCGCGCTCTTCGCGAGTCGGCAAGCGGTCCAGCAGCACCATTATGTGGCCCCACGGCAATTGTCCAGCAACATGCTGGACGAATTCGTTTTCGCTCGGCCAGACCTCGGCAGCCCGACGCATGTACAGCAAATCGGCCCGCGACCATCCCCTCTGACCAGGCAAATCGCGCCTCAAGTCGCGCGAGAGTCTGCCCACCACGCCAGCGCCCCAGCCCTCTTGGCTCGGGCGCCATGAGATGACGACTCTTCCCTCGTCGAAGCGCCGTCCCACGACGCCCCGGCGGACGCGCAGCGTCTCCAGCTGGGCCATGAGGATCTCCCGCCGGGCCAGATCGTCGCCATCGGCGGCTTGCCACCGGCGCCCCACCGTCGAGGCGCCCCAAGCCTCATCGCCTCGCTCGGCGAGCAGTCGCCGCGCCAGATAGGGGTCGAGCCCGGCGCGGCCGATTGCCTGCCTGCAACGGGGGCGGGTCAGCACCGGTTTGCCCTGGTTGGTGCCCCGGCAGAGGAATACGTCGCAGTGGTCGCAGCGGGCGAGGCGGGACGGGAGCTGGCTGGTGGAGCGCCGTTCGCCCCGCTTGCGGGCCTGCGGGACGGTCCTGGTGGCCAGCAGATGCTGAAGCCCAGCGAATAGCTCGAAGCTGATGACGGCCAGAGATTCGTCGATCACCGGCTCGCCAGTTTGGTCTCGCACCACGTTGAACGGGTCGACGGGGGTGCCCTTGCGTCCCCGCCCAGGGTTGTGGGGGCGCATCCCCGCCAGGATCGGGTTCCGCAGAAGGCCGTCAACCGTTTGACGGGTCCACGAAGCGGTCCCCTCGCCGCGGCCGGTCCGGCGGCCCGGGACCGGGGCGCCGGAGTCGGTGAGCCATCGGGCGATGGCGTTCACGGCCACGCCGTCCAGGGCCATCGCCACCGCGGCGGCCAACCAGTGGATGAGATCCGGGTTTTTCGCCAGCAGCCGGCCCGGACCGGCGGGGTTCTCCACCGAGGCATAGCCGAACGGGATGCCGCCTCCCAGCTGCGGGCGTTGGCGTAGGCCCGGCAGGATTCAAGCTGCCGGGCGATGGAAACGGATTCTTCTTTGGTGACACTCAGCCGGGCTTAGAGGACGCACCGGCGGTCATGGGTTGTTCTCATTGTCCAACGCTCGCCCACCGTCACCGGCAGGCGTCCAACCGCAGGCCTCACGGCTGGCAGTATCTTGAGAGCGCGACTCGTACCCAGGCGGCCGCGGCCGCCGTCAACGAAGGAGAGCGATGATCGGGCTGGGCAAGTCAGTCAGGCTGTATCTGGCAGACGGTACCGTGGGTGGCCTGCGAACCGCCGAGATCGTGAACTGGACAGGTCACGTTTCGGCTGTCCAGCGCTCTGACCTGGGTGAACTGTTGCGGAGGGCGGAGTCCGGCAGGACGGGAGTCTATCTGCTGCTGGGCGACGATCTGGCCTATGTGGGCGAAGCGGACGTGGTGCGCGAGAGGCTCCGGGCGCACGCCCGGCCGGAGTCCGACGGAGGCAAGGACTTCTGGACCGAGGCGGTCATCATCACCAGCAAGGACGCCAATTTGACCAAGGCGCACGCCAGATATCTTGAGAGTCGGCTCATCACAATCGCAAAAAGGTCGGGCGGATGCCGTTGGCCAACCGGACAGCGCCTGAGCTTCCGGCGCTGCCCGAAGCCGATACCTCGGACATGGAGAACTTCATCTCACAAGCGCGGATTGTTCTTCCGGTGCTGGGCGTCAACCTGCTGCGCGGCCAGGGAACCTCGCCTGCGCCGACCGGCGCGCGAAGGCGTGACGATTCGCCGGTATTCACGATGGCGGTCCCCAAGTCAGGAGGTGTTGCCCGTGCGCGAGAGATCGACGGCGAATTCACGGTATTGGCCGGATCGCACACCAGATCCGAGTGGGTCGGGCGCGAGCCCAAGGGTGGGCGTCCTTCGACGGTCAAGAATCTGAGACAGTCGCTCGTCGCGAAAGGTGTCATTGCCGCAGGGGACGGAGGCATGGTCTTCGTTAAGGATCAAGTCTTCACTAGCCCCAGCACAGCCGCAGCTGTGGTAGTCGGCACCGAGACCCACAACGGCAGGCAAGCTTGGAAAGTCGAGGCGACCCGCGTGACGTATGGGGAGTGGCAGGCTCAGGAGATCCAAGGCGCCGAAGCCGGGGACGTTAAGCCAGAGGCCATCCCGCCTGTTTGAGTAGTCGCCAGTGATGCCACCACTCTCTTGCAGGCTAATGGTGCGCTTGGTCTGATCGCCACGAACACCGTCGCCCAGGGCGACACCCGGGAGGTCGTTTTGGACGCGATGGCGGCGGGGGGTTTCACCATCACCCGGGCCGTCCAGTCGCGCTCTTGGCCGGCCTCCAGCGCCAACTTGGAGTACGCAGCCGTCTGGGGGACCAAAGGCCCAGTGGACGATGCCGTGCCCCGGGTTTCGGACGGCGCGCCGGTCAAGCGCATCTCGACTTTGCTCGAGCCTGCCGGCCGGGTCGAGGGGATCCCGGTCCGGCTGGCGGAGAACCAGGGCATCGCATACATCGGCTGCTATGTCCTGGGCATGGGTTTCGTGATTACTCCGGATGAGGCGCAGGAGTGGATTGCCGCTGACCCCCGCAACGCCGAGGTCCTCTTCCCCTACCTCAACGGCGAGGACCTGAACTCCCGCCCCGACGCGTCAGCCTCCCGCTGGGTAATCGACTTCAACGACCGCACCGAAGAAGAAGCTAAGACCTACGCACTGCCTTATGGGCGAGTTTTGGAACGCGTCAAGCCCGAGCGAGCCAGGAACAACCGCAAGCCCCGCCGAGAACACTGGTGGAGGTTTGCGGAACTTGCGACGGGATTGCGGGCCACCGCCGCCAAGTTGCCGGAGGTGTTGGCCATCGCTCGTGTCAGCAAAACCGTCATGCCAATGCGGGTGCCGACCGGACAAGTGATGAGCGAGGCATGCGTGGTGTTTGCCTCAGCCGACTTCGGTGACCAAGCAGTTCTGTCATCAACTGCGCATCAGCTCTGGGCGATCACCTACGGGTCGGGAATGCGCAATGACCCCCGTTACACGCCCTCGGACGTGTTCGAGACGTTCGCCCGCCCAGCCGCCACGAGCCGGTTGGAGAGCGTGGGACGGACTCTCCACAGTGAACGGCAAGAAATCATGCTCCGCCGGAACCTGGGTTTGACCAGCCTGTACAACCTGGTCAACGACCCAGCCGTCGACTCAGGCGGTGACCCAGATGTGGCTCGGCTGCGCGAGATACATGTGGAACTCGATGACTCTGTCATGGACGCCTACGGCTGGCCGGACATCGATTTGCAGCGCGGCTTCCACGTCTTCCGGCAGGTGCGGCGGTGGACCGTGGGTCCGGCAGCCCGCGTGGAGATTCTCGACCGCCTGCTCGAAGAGAACCGCAGACGCCGGGGCTGGGAGGGGCGGGGCCTAGAGGCAAAACCCGGTCAGACCGGGTTGGCCGGCCGCGCGGCGGAGCCAGACCCGGTGTTCGGTGACGTGGCGCCACGCTATCACTGTGATGCCACAGGGCGTGGCAATGACTAGTTCCAAGCTGTGCAATTGACTAGTAGTGCGCAGTGGAGTTGACTGATAGGCTATGCGTTATGTGCCTCGGGTCATCGACCGGCAGCTCTCGGATCTGCTGGCCCAGCTTCCCGGCGTCGCCATCGAAGGCGCCAAGGGCGTAGGCAAGACCCGTTCTGCCGAGCGCCTGGCCGCGTCGGTTTTCCCATTGGCAGACCGATCCGTGGCCGAGAACGTCGCAGGCGGCCCGACCATTGTGAGGGACAGCCCCGCGCCTGTGCTACTGGACGAATGGCAGCGCACACCCTCGATCTGGGATGATGTGCGCCGGTGGATCGACCATGACCCGGCGCCCGGCCGCTTCCTGCTGACCGGCAGCGCCGCTCCTCGCGGGACTTCGCTTCATTCCGGAGCCGGACGGATTGTGCCGCTTCGGATGCGGCCGTTGTCCCTGGCCGAACGTTTGCCGCCGAGCCAGCCGATCCGACTGGAGGATTTTCTGGCCGGACGCGTCCAGTCGGCGGTCGGCGCGAGCGATGTCGGATTGGCCGACTACGTTGACGAACTCCTAGCCTCTGGCTTCCCGGGCCTGCGCCCACTTGGAGAACCCGGGCGGACCAAAGCGCTGCGAGGTTACGTGGACGTGCTGGCTACGAGGGAATTCCCCGACCAGGGCCTTTTGGTCCGCAAGCCCCGCACGCTCCTGGCCTGGATGAGAGCATATGCGCTGGCCACGGCCAGCACCTCGAGTTACACCAAGATCCTAAATCTCGCCGCCTCGGACCAGGGGGACAAGCCGGCCCGCGCCACCACCCTGGCCTACCGCGATGTGCTTGAGTCATTGTGGCTAGTCGACCCGGTGCCGGCTTGGGCGCCGTTGTTTTCCGGCCTGACAACGCCGCTGGTCAAAGCCCCGAAGCACTTCCTGGCAGACCCGGCACTCGCGATTGTTCTGCTCAGGCTGACGAGAGACTCGCTGATTGCGGGGCCCCAGCCGCAACCGTTGGGACCGCAGGCCGGTTCGCTGCTCGGGCGCTTGTTCGAATCGTTGGTTGCTCTCAGCCTGCAGACTTACGCCCAGGCCTGCGAATCCGAGTTGAGCCACTTGCGGACCGCCAACGGCGCCCATGAAGTGGACTTCATCGTGGAACGCGGCCCCGAGTTGGTGGCGATCGAAGTCAAGATGGCGCCATCGGTCACCGGCCGCGACCTGCGGCACCTGAATTGGCTGGGCGAGTCGCTGCCCAGCCGGCGCCTGGTCAAGGTCTGTTTGACGACGGGCTCGGTCGCGTACACGCGCCAGGCCGATGGCGTCCACATCGTCCCCGCGGCAATGCTGACGCCATAGCCCGCGCCTTCGCGCCTGCCTCGCAGGCTTCACCGCGCACCGGCGACAATTTGGATGGCATTACGCCCAGCCCATTGGACCCCGAAAGGGCAAGTGGAAAGCTCCTGGCCAACACGCGATTGAGCCTGCTGTCACTTGCTACAAGAGACCCACGCGAGGGCCAGACGTCAATGGTCTGCCGCCAACTAGTCCCTGCTGGCACGACGATGATTCTCCTCCAGCAGGCGGTCGAGGATCTCCAGCGTGGCTGACCCCGAACAGGTCCACCGCCGAGCCCCTCGGTAAGCGTGGAATCTGGGTTCGAGAGACATGTCCTCCCAACCGTAGGCGGCCACGACGGCCTCATCCAGATGCTGATGAATGTCCCGAAGGCCGGCCACGTCGGGGTCCGCGCCGTCCAGAACATGCGGATCGTTGACCAAGTTGTACAGCTGGGTGAGGCCGAGATCGCGGCGCAACATGATCTCCCGCCGCTGACTGTCCAAGGTGGCGCCGATGGTGGCCAAGCCGACCGTTGTTCTGGGTCGGGGAAAGGTCTCGAAGACGTCGGACGGGGTGTAGCGAACCCTGGTCTCCAACGTTGACCCGTAGGTGATCGCCCAGAGCTGGTGCAGGCTTGATGACAAGACTGCCTGGTCACCGAAGTCGGCTGAGGCAAACACCACGCATGCCTCGCTCATCACTTGTCCGGTCGGCACCCGCATTGGCATGACGGTTTTGCTGACACGAGCGATGGCCAGCACCTCCCGGAGGTCAACTATGGCCGCTCGTAACGCAGGGCTCGTTCGAGCGAACTGCCACCAACGCCTCGCCCGGTCGTCCGCCGTAGGATTTCGCCCCACCAGTTTCGCGCGCTCTGGTTTGACGCGCGCGAGCACGCGCGCGAAGGGCAATTGGTAGGTCGCAGATTCCGCTTCAGTGCGGTCGTTGAAGTCGATGACCCACCTCGACGCCGAGGAGTCCGGGCGGGAGTTCAAGTCCTCGCCGTTGAGGTAGGGGAAGAGGGCCTCGGCGTTGCGGGGGTCAGCGGCAATCCACTCCTGCGCCTCATCCGGAGTGATAACGAAACCCATGCCGTGCAGCTTGAAACCTTCGAAGACCGTCTCCTTGTTCTCTGCCAGTTGATAGGGCCTGCCCTCCACTCGGCCGATGGGTTCGAGCAGGGTGCTGATCCGGCGGACGGGGAAACCGTCGCTGAGTCTGGGCACGGCATCGTCCACTGGGCCTTTGGTCCCCCAGACGGCGGCGTACTCCAAGTTGGCGCTGGAAGCCGGCCAAGAGCGCGACTGGACGGCGCGGGTAATAGAAAAACCGCGCTCCGCCATTTGATCCAGACCAACTTCACGGGTTCTTCCTTGAGCAACGGTGTTGGTGCCGATAAGCCCCAGAGAGCCCGTGCGGTGAATGAGCTGCGCTGCTCGAACAAAAAAGTACGCCACGAGGTCAGCGTTCCCGGTCACGCCATACGCTAGGACATTCGGAAGCCAATCACGGACGTCTGCTCCCATGGCTCCGCTGATCCTGCTCCCGCCAAGGAACGGCGGGTTCCCGACGATGGCGTCGAAGCCGCCGCGCTCCATGACCTCGGGGACGGCGAGCGCCCAGTGAAGCGGCCGCCAGCGTTCGTAGTCCGTTTCGACCGTCGGGGTGAGCCCGCGGTCGATGATGTTATCGAGCATGGACCGATCCGGCGCGCCGCTGGCTGGGAAGGCCCGGCTGGCGGCGATCTCCAAGTCTTGATAGGCCGCATTGAGCTTCTTGCCCGGTTTGCCTCCGAGGGGCAGCCCGGCGGCGATCACGCCATCGGCGAGCAGCTTCACTTGGGCCAGGTCGCGGTTGATCTCCGCCATCAGGCGGCGCTTCGCCGCCGCCGTGCGTCCGGGGTCGGTTTCGCTGACTTCGCTGGACAAGCGCTGACGGCGGCGGCGCACGCGCTGGATGACGCCGCTGAGGTCGACTCGCTCCGCGACCCGCTGATCGGCGCCGATGAGGAACAAGGCTTCCTGGGTTGGCCGGGCCTTCGGGTCAATGTGCAACGCTTCGATCTGAGCCAAGTCGGTGACGCCGAGCAACGAGTTGCCCAGCAACACCTTGTCGTCCACGAAGCTGAATGGCAGTTTGGGGTCAAGGGACACCAGCCAGAGCGAGAGCTTGCACATCTCGACCGCCATCTCGTTGATGTCCGCCCCATACAGGCATTGGGCCACGACCTCGCGGATGGCCCTGGTCTCCACCTCGCGAGGGCTGAGGCGCGCGCGGACACCCTCGGCCTGCCAGGCCTCAACCAGTTCACGAGCCAGGAAGCGGGCGGCGGCCACCAGAAATGCGCCGGAGCCGCAGGCGATATCGGCCACCCGCAGGTCAAGGATGTCGCCGGAATAGACGCGGACCCACTTTGAGCGGTCGCCGGTCTGGTGCGGGCCGGGCTTGTAGACCAAAGGCTCCAGCGCGTGCCGGACAATCTCTTCGGCCAGCGAGCGCGGCGTGTAATGTGCCCCGGCGTTCTGGCGGGAAGGCGTCTCGGCGACAAACAAGCCGCCTTCCAGCACCACAGTCAGCCTGCCGCGCAAGTCACGGCGGATAGCGCCGACCCAGCGACGCAGGCGCGCCTGGAGGCTTTCGTCGCGGGTGACCGCCATGAGCGCTCTGTCCGCGTCTTCCGGCGCGCCGTCCGCCGCCAGCGCTTTCGCCAGGGCTGCCTGGGTTGGGGGCTTGGCGCCGGGTTGGTTGTCTTTCACCCAGTGGACGATGCCGTCGGCCAACGCCCCAGCGTCAGCTACGCCCTCCGCGAGGTCTTCCAGGGTGTCCAGCGCGATCTCCGGCTCTTCGCCTTCCTTGCTGCGCAGGCCGATCATGATCTGATCGGCGCGGCGGCAGGTGTAACCGAGCAACCCCTCGTAGATGTAGCCGATCTGTTCCACGTCGATGTCGCGGAACGAGATGCGCCGCGCCTCCCCGCCCTTGGGTTTGGCGATCTGGACGGCCCTCAGGACATGGAGCATCACCCTGTCCGAGACTGCGATGGCCAAGGTGCCCCGATCGGTCGTCGCGGTCAAGAAGGCGAAGCGCCCAGGGTCGAACAGCGAGCCGCCGTAGGCGGGCAGCCGCATGTCCTCGAACGACGCGCCCGCGT
Organism: Bifidobacteriaceae bacterium; assembly: GCA_031257375.1. Lineage (GTDB taxonomy): Bacteria > Actinomycetota > Actinomycetes > Actinomycetales > WQXJ01 > JAIRTF01. Next base: position 4,766 of record JAIROU010000415.1, on the reverse strand, counting down.
AGAGCGCTTGCGAAGTGGCGAGGAGACGGTGCCACGTCAGGTGCGTGCCGTCCATCGACTCCTCACCCTCATCACGGGCGCGAGTCTCCAACTCGTCGAGCACCAAGGCCAAGCCATAGCCGCTCTCGAAGAGTTGGCCTTGCGGCAGCAGGCCGCGTTCCTCGGCGAACAGCAGGAAGACCACCCGCATCAGGACGGTGACGACGGCCTTGTAGATTGTGTCCCCATCCGGCGGCAGCGGGTCTGGCTCGCCCCGGTCGCGGGCGTCGCGGGCGGCCTCGGAAAAGGCCGACACCACCAGTTCGACCGCCCGGCGGATCTGGGTGCCCAGCGCTTCGGTGATCTCTTCGGCGGCCAGCACCGACTGGGCGAACAGCGCGGGAAGACGGTCTTCTGTCCTGCCTCCCAGTAGCCGCCTTAGGCTGAGAAGCTCGACAAAGGCGTCGCGGGTGGCCGCTTCTTCGATCCATGTCTGGGCATCGACTTCGCCGGAGGCGGCCATCGAGCCCGGCGGGGCGCTGACCATGGCCCACCACCTGCCATCCGTGACCACTCCGATCGAGCAGGTCGACGCTTCAGCGCGAAGCATCGCCTCCATGCGGTCGATGGGGCTGGCCGCCCAGCCGTCCTCCAGCAGATCCCCCAACGAACCCACCGGATCAACCACAAGCAGCAACGCGCCAATCCGGTCCTCGTGGACCAGCGCCCCGGTCGGGACCGCCGTGACGAAGCCATTGGCTGAGCACGCCCGGTGAATCGAGGACAGCGACGGCATCTCCGCCGCTGTCCGGTAGTGGCCCGCCCACCCCAGCACCTGGCCGAGGACGACGTCGACCCAGGTGTCGCGAGAGTGGCGGTAGTCCTCCACCGAGCCCGGCTCTTCCCGGCGTTGCTGCCAAGCGTCCCAGGCGCGATCAAAGTCTGGTTTGGCGTCGCGCAGAGCCTCCTTGGCCAAATCCCCCAAGGCCGGGATGCCTTGGGGGTAGACACGTTTGAGGGGCGGGACGGCGAGGAAAGGGCCGTCGGTTTGGACCAAGGCGAGCCACTCGCGGTGTAATTCTGCGGCGCTGCGCGCAGAACGTCGGCGATTCATCAGGCCGCTTCCCACTCCGTCGCGTCTTGGAGCGAGATGGCAAACACCAAGGCAACGGCGGAGACGTACGGCTTGACACCGGCGTAGCGTTCCTGGATGCCAGCGACCTCGCGGCGTTCCTCGTCATCGAGCGACGCCAGGCGGTCTTCCATCTGCCGGATGTCGTAATGCCGCTGGCGCTGTTGATCGTCGGCCCAGAGCAGGGCTCGCTGTTTGGCTTCTTCGCTGCGCACCCGGCGCAGCGAATCATTCAGGTTCAGCCGGAAGGCCCGGAAGATCTCGCTGGCTCGCCTTGTGTCAGCCGCAAGACGCTCGTCCAAACTGTCTTGCACAGCCTCTTGGCGAGCGGTGGCGCGACGCGCGATGGCGTCTTCCAAGCGGTGGCGCAACCGAGCGGCATCGTCCTCCCAAGCGGCCTCCAAACGTTGGCGGATCGGCCTGGTTGCCAGATCGAGGCGGCGGGCGTCCAGGGCCTTGTCGAGCAGAGCGTTGACCTTCTCCTCGGCCAAAGCATGGCCGCGGAACCGGATGCCGGCCACGAAGACCTCTTCATGCAGGCGCAAGCCACCGCGTCCCACCAGGACCAGCCGCGACATGGCCGCCACGCAGGAGACGTCGAGGCCGGGAGCCACCACGGCCGTGACGCGATGCACCTTCGAGCCCGAGCCGAACAACGACCCGCGCAAGATGCGGGCCGCCTTCTGCATCAGGGCGTGGCCCAGGTGGACATACACCAAGTCGGGCATCTGCCCCGAGGCCCGGTCGTCGAAGGTGATGGGACGCAATTCGCCCGGCCTGAGCCTGGTGTCCAAGCCGGTCAAGGCAGGCTGCCAGCGCCGGTCCAGGCTGGGGAGGTCGAAGACCTCGGCGTCTGTGTCAGGGTGGCCGGTGGGCACCAGTCTCGGTTGGTGCGTGATGTCGAACGCGGTGTCCAGGACTCGGCGGCTGGCCGCCGGGGTCAGGTGCATGTCCGCCTTGCGTTCGTCGTAGGTGCGTCCAAGCTCGGTCAACTGGCGGTTCAGATCCAGGCTGCCGGCCATCACCTTGTTGATCTCCGCGTTGTCTCTGGCCTGCGCTGTGCCAGTGGCGCGGACGGGCTTGCGCCCGGTGAAGTGGCCGCTGATCTCATCGTCGATCAGCGGGTTGACCGCGCCCAGGTCCTGAACCTCGACGGTGATCTTTTGGCCTATCCGGCGCAGGAAATCGGCGTCCCCGGCGTACAGGCCGCCTTTCGTCTCAGGCGCGAAGTAGAAAACCTCGGGTGTCTCGGTCTGCCCATAGCGGTCGATGCGCCCGATCCGCTGCTCCAGCCGCGACGGGTTGAACGGCACGTCAAAGTTGACCAGCCGGTGGCAGTAGGTCTGCAGGTCGATCCCCTCACCGGCGGCGTCAGTGGCGACTAGGACCCGCACTGCCTCATCTGCCGGGTTGGCGGCGAAACGGGCGCGGATGTCTTCGCGCTCTTCCACGGGAGTCGAGCCCTGGATTATCCTCAGGCGGTCGGCATAGCCCTTCTGGCGAAGCACGCCCACGATCCACTCCAACGTGTCCGCGTATTCGGTGAAGACCACCACCCGCTCGTTGGTCCAGTTCTCTCCGTCCGGGCGGCAGACCGCATCCAACGTTCTGACCAGTGCCTTCAGTCGAGAGTTCGGCTTGTGCTCAAATCCCGTGCCCCATGAGATCAGGCTGTCAATTTGATCCTGGGAAGCCGCCGACAAGGGGCCGTCGCTCTTCGTGTGGCGCAGCGTCTCAAACTCGGGATGCTGAACCAACCCCTCTTCTTCGTCGGACTGGCCCGAGCCCATCACCTCGGCGTAGTAGTCATCGTGCCCCCACGGGCTGTTCAGCGGCGTGGAGGCCGTGTAGGTCGCCAGGGTCCGGGCGAACGCCCACGGGCTTGAGATGAAGCGCTTTTTCAGCAGAAGACCCGCGATATCCAGCGACCGCTTGGCGCCCTTCTCGCGGGCCGACGCCTTCAGCAGGTCACCCAACAGCGCGAACATGTCTTCCTCGCCCGGATCGGGTTGGAACCCGACCGTGACGATCTTGCGCGGCTTGAAGTCCAATTCCTTGATCTGGTGCTTCAGTCGCCGCACCGCCACCTCTTTGAGGGCCTCCCGGTCGATGTCCGCGCCGCGCGAGAACCGCCGGGGATCGATCATTTCCAGCAGCGCTGTGAACGACTCGGAGTACCCGTTGTGAGGCGTCGCCGAGAGGAAAAGACGGTGCTCGCAGTGCGCCGCCAGGCCGCGGACGGCCAAAGTCCGCTTCGAGTCCACCGCATATCCGCTGCCCGGTACAACCGAAGTCGGAGCCGAGGGGGCGACGTGGTGGGCCTCGTCCACCACTAGCACATCGAAGGCGTATCGCCTGGCTGAGTTCGCTTGGCCGACTTCGGCCAGCACGTCACGCAACAGGCGTTGCGCGCGCACCGACGGCAACCACGCCATCGAGACGATGCACCTCGGGAAGAGCCGGAACGGGTTTGCGGCTAGGCCGAACGCGCGCCGCGCCTGGGCCATCCGCTGCGAGTCGACAATCACGAAGTCCAAGCCGAACTTTTCGCGCATCTCCGCCTGCCACTTCAAGCTCAGACTGGGCGGGCAAACAATTATGACGCTGCGGGCGCGGTGGCGCAGCAGCAACTCCTCGATCACCAAACCGGCCTCAATGGTCTTGCCGAGGCCCACGTCATCGGCCAACAAGAGGTTGGTCCGCAGCGAGGCCAACGCCCGGCGCAGCGGCTCAAGCTGATACGGCTCGAGTTTCGCCCCCGAGCGGAACGGCGACTGGAACGCCTTCGCATCCGCGCTTGTGATCGCCCCCCACCGGACCGCGTCGACAAAAGCCCCCAAGGTGTTCGGATCGTCGAAGGCGTCCGCGCTGATCGACTCCGGCAGGCCCCGGTCGGGAACCACCGTGTGGCCGACCTCCAACTCCCAGACCACGGCGAGTTCCTCGCCCATGCGGTCCTCTTCGAGGGACTGGAGGGAAACAACGTGCTGCGTTTCTGCTTTGGCCTCATCAGCGGGACTGCGCTGGAGTCCCTGATCCCGCACATCCGTCACCGCCCAGGTCGCCCCTCGCACCTCCACAACCCTGCCGGGCTCGGGCAACTCGGGAACCCCGTGAAGAGTCTCCCCGCTTTCCAGAGTCTCAGTACTCACGGGGGCCTCTATTCATCGCACTCTTGCAGACAAACCCCAGTCTAATGCCCTTTGCGGGTCGCAGCCCCGGCCTCGCCCTGGCGGCTCCCGCTGCGCAGAAGACTGAAACTCGTGTCTGCGGCACACGGCAAAGCCCGCGCTGGCGCGCTTGCGACCACGCTGCCGCCCCAGGGGTGCCCCTTGTTTTTCCCGCCCAGCCGTGCAACGGAGTTGATCCTTTACTGCGGCGGCCGCAGCAGTCGCGTCCGGGTCCGGGTCCGGGGCCGGGGTGTGGTGGCTTGGGGTGGGGGCCTCGCCAGTGGCCCGCCTTCATGGTTCGGGGCGCGCTCGGACGATTGCGACCGGCCGCCGGTTTCGGTGTCAGTCCCATGGTTTAGTTTGGTCGGCATGGCGCCTTGGAACATGGCGCCCCGCGCGCCGAGCCCCGGGATTGTCGCCCGCGGGCGCCGCTCGGGGGGCCGACCCGGCGGCCGCCCGGGCGGGACCGGGCCCGCCCGGCCAGT
>JAIROU010000028.1 GCA_031257375.1 Bifidobacteriaceae bacterium | reverse complement strand
AGTGGCGGGGCCGCGCCGGGCGGCATCGGCCCTGGCGGCTGGGCGAACGGCGGGGCCGATCCGGGCGCGGGCGAATACTGGTACGGCGGCTCGCCCGGGGCCGAATCTCGGTACTGGGGCGGCGGTCCTGGCAGCGGCCCGGGCGCGGCCGGGTCCGGGTACTGGGGCGGCGGGAACTCTCTCACAATGATCCTCCGAACAGGCCCGGCAGCACCCAGATGACCAGGGCGGCGCCCGCCGCCGCCCCCGCCGCCAGCCCTAGCACCAGCCCCAACACCATCCACGGCCAACGCCGGGCCTTCTTCTGGGCGGGTGTCGCGGACTGGTCCGCGCCCGGTTCGGGCCGGGTCGGGCCTGGCGGCGGCGCCAGAGCTGGGGGTGGCGGCGCCAGGGCGAGGCCGGGCGGAGGTCCCGGCGGGAGGCTGATCGGGACTCCTGCGGGCGGACCGGGCGGACCGGGCGGCGGCGCGGCGCCGGGCGCCGCCTCCGGGCTGCCAAGCTGCCCGAATCGCTGCCCCCCGCTGTCGAACTGCGCCCCGTCGAACTGCGCCCCCAGCGGCAGATCCGGCCGGACCTGGGTGGGATACAGCCCGTTCGCGGCCGCTTCCGAGTCGACCGGCTCGGTCGGATAGCCGCCGCTGTCCCACCCCTGGTCGAGTTCGCCCGGTTCGCCGCCCTCGCGCAGCCAGTCGATCAACTCCGCGTACGCATTGGGGTGGGCGGCGATCTGGTCGGCCAGCTCCGGCCGCTCGAGCGCGATCTGCTGGAGTTCCGAGGCGGGGGTGGTCGGGTCGGCCAGGGCGATATAAGCCGGATCAGACTGGTCTGGGGTCATCTGGCAATTGTTCCGCAAACTGGCAGCCCGGCGAAAGCCCCTCGTCTCACGCCGCGGGCGGGCTGGGTGGCTGCCCCCAGATGTGGGTCAGCGGCCCCGGATGGCGTCGAACGGTTTGACCGATTTGGCCAGGACCAAGACAACCAGCGGGACCAGTGTCAGCAACGCCGCCAGCCGCAGGCAATCCCAAGCGGTCGCCGCTAGGACCGCGCCAGTCAATTCGGAGGCGCACCAGGCGGCGGCCATCAGCATGCCAAGGCCCACCGGCGCCATCACCGTGAACATTGAATCCGCCGCCACCATCGCCGCGAGCTGGCAGCCGCGCAACCCCAGTAGGCCGTACAAGCCGAGATCGGCGCGCCGTGCCAGATATAACGCCGTTTGGAATGCGGTCACCACCAGCGCAGCCGCTAGCGGAATCCAGCGCGAGAACCGTTGCGCCAATTGCTCGGCCGGGCTGGATCCGAGCGGCAACTCGAGCATCGCCGGGGTGACCAGCATCCGGACTGGCTCGTCGAACCAGCCCAAGGCCAGCGCCTCAACTCCCTCGCGCGCCCCTGAGGCGGCCTCCACCCAGCACTCGCTCAGTCGGCCGGTCGGCGCCGTCGGCACCACCACCGAGCTGACTTGGGCGGATTCCCGTGGCTGGCCGGGCGCCACCGCCACCTCAACGTAATCAGCCGCCTCGGCGCTGATGTAGGGCACGCCGCCGGAGTCCGCGATGCCCAGCCGCTCGGCGACCCTGGCGCTGGCCACGGCCAATCCGTCACCGGCCTGCCGTTGTAGCTGAGGCCACACGACAGCCGCGTAGCCGGGGCTGGCCTGGATCAAGTCAAAGCTCACTGCGCTGTCAACAGTTGACACAACCCGCTTGGCGCTTGCCACCCCGCCGGCCGCCACGACCCCTGGCTGGGAGCGCAACGAATCGCAGCGGGCGGCGTCAAGCCCCAGCCCGTCAGATCGTTGAACAATGAACAGGTTCGTCCCAGTGGCGATCAGATCGTCGTCGTAGGCCACTATCCGGCCGACATCAAGACTTGTGGCCACCACTGTCAAGGCTCCGGCCAGCAGTCCGAGCACAGCGCTGGCGACGGCCCTGGCCGGGCTGGCGCGGAGGTTGGCCAGCGCTTCGGCGATCGCCAAACGGCAGGAGAAACCGCCTGCGACCAACTCACGCGGCGGCATCGACCAACCGTCCGTCCTCCAAGCGGTAGGAAACGGCCCCTCTGGCCGCCACATAGGGGTCGTGAGTGGCCGCCAAGACCAGCGCGCCCCGTCCGGCCGCTTGCTCGAGGCCCTGGCAGACCAGGTCCCTCGAACGCGGGTCCAACGATGCCGTCGGTTCGTCCGCCAGGATCAACCCGGCGCCAGACGCCAACGCCCGCGCCACCGCCACCCGCTGACGCTCTCCGCCCGACAGCTTGTAAACCGGCTGGCCCGCCAACGTGTCTAGGCCCAAGTCCGCCATCGCCGCTCTGGCGGCGTCTGGCGCCGTTTCCGTCAAACCCCGCGCCTTTGGGCCCAAGGCCACGTTGTCAAAGGCCGTGCGTCGGTTCAGCAGCGGCGAGGACTGGACTATCCACTCCCAGCCTCGAGCATGACCGGGGTTTCCGTCCACCGACACGGTGCCCGGTGCTGTCCGCACCACCCCGGCGATGACGCCCAGCAGAGTTGTCTTCCCCGAGCCGGACGGCCCCGCGATCACCACTATGCCCGGACTGGTGAAGGTGGCGCTGACACCGTCCAACACCGTCCGCGAGCCGAAGGCGACCCGCACGCCCTCTACTTCGACGCGCAACTTCGGGCCTCCGCTGGCGGCGTGATCCGAACAAGATCACCGGCTTTCAACTCCCCGGTGACAATGGAACTGCCGCCCTTGTCGTCCGCCACCGCGACCGTCACCGGCTCAAGTCCGCCGCCGGCCACCCGCAGGACGCAAGTCTCGCCCCGGGGTGTCGCCACCACCGCCGCCGCTGGGACCAGGAACTCGCCGTCGCTCGCCTCTCGTTCAAGACTGGCCTTGGCCGTGCTCGCGTTCGGCTGCGCCAGCCCACTCAGCCGCGGCAGCGCGTCGATGGCGACCTCAGCTCGATCTGCGCTCAACTCGAGCGGCGTCTTGCCAACCAGAAGGCTCTCATCGTCACCGGCGGTGATCACGTCGTCGGGGGCGACCGCGGGAAACGCGCCGGCCGGTTCGCCCTCCAGTTCGAACCCGACGGTGTCGCCGGACAGGTCCGGCGAGGCCAGCACCGCACGCGCCAAGGCGGGCTCAGCCGTCGCTATGACCGAGCCGGGCGCGGGGGCGGGCACGGCCACTTGCAAGTCAACCGACCCAAGTTGATAATCCTCGGCAGGCAAATAGATCAGCCAAGCCGGGTCGAACACCGTGCCCTTCTCGCTCGCCGCGCCGGTTCGCGCTGACCACGCCTCGACCGCTTGCTTGGTCGCCTGACCGTATACCCCCTTGTCCGCGCTGACATCGTGACCCGTCAAGGTCAGGCACTGATGCAGCGTCTCAACATCTGGGCCCTTGTCCTTGAGCGCCACCGGATTCGCCATCGGATGATCGCTGGCGCACGCCAACCGGTCCACGCCGGCGATCTTGGCCACGGCGTCGCCCGAAGACAAGGACCCGCCCGCCTGCGCCGACACCGCCTGGACCAAGCCCGACCACTCCGGGGCAACCAGCCCAGGCGGGGAATGCCACGTCATCACAAGTGTCACGTCGCGGCTTGACCCGCCGTCGTTCTCTCGGACCACACCGTCAACCGGGATCGGCTCCGCCAGCGAGAGCTCAGCGCTGCGCTCCGTCAACAACCAGTAAGCCCCGACCGGCGCCAAACACCACACAACCACGCCCGCCCAGGCCAGCACACCCTTGACCCCGCTGCCCCGAGCCATCAGGCAAAGCCCTCCATCACCAGCCGAATCCGCCGACAACTTCCCGATCAGGATACAGCCGCGCCACTTCGCTATGGATGCAATCAGTCACAACCAGATCCCGTTCAGATCCCGCCTCGGCAGCCGCGCCACCCGCGAAATCCTTTACCGTCTTCTCTTCGCCTGAGGTCTCGAACCCCTTCTCAGCCAAGCACTCCGTGAGCGCGCCATGTAGCACAGGGTCCATGCGCGGCTCGTGCGAACGACCGTAGTCATAATTCAACGTCGTGAAGAATCGTTCCTCGCAAGCGATTTCCAACTCACCCTGAGCTATTGGGTCCTCGATATTCTCGCCTGGATCTATTAGGAACTCGTATGTCAGGCCATCCAGGGGGTTGACATACGGCCCGGCGGCGATTCCCTCGCCGCCGTCTTCAAGACACCTCCGCAGCAAGTCGAACGCTTCTTGGTGCTCATCGGCAGTGATCATGCCGTCCTCAAGCATCGCCGCCTGCTCGCCGAATCCCTGCCCGGCCAATTCCTTCGCGTGGGCACGTATCATTGCCGAAGTCACCTCGCCGTCATCCCCACCCGGTTGCCCGCAAGCAGGCGATCCCAGCAGTGCGATCAAGCACGCTGCGGTGAAGACAGTTCTTCCGCGCCGATTGTGTGGAGCACTCCGGGCAACGGCGTACGACACGCGGACCAGGGTATCAGTTCGTCGTGTTCCGGGTGCTGGGGCCCACCATATGCCAACCGATAACGTTCGACAGTCCGTTCGACGGCCTGGACTCGACAAGTGGCGTCTCCGCCCTGTAGGTGCCCGAATAGGTGGAAGTGTTGTAGACCAAACCCGTCGCCTTGACTTTCACCTTTACCCGGGAGCACTCTTGTTCCTTCCAAGTCGATGCGTAGCCTTTGGTGGAAGCCCAGGCAACCCGCCCCGAGAGGGTGGTGAAGCCGCATAGTGAACCCTGGTCAACGTACCACGAGCCGCTGTTGGAGGCTTGGGCGGGCATAGCCAGTCCGAGCACCGCGATCGACACGGTGGCGACCGCCGCAGACAGCCTGCTTGTGAGCTTCTTGCTGACCCGACGCGGACGGTCGATGGCTTGCACTGGGCGCTTGCCTGTTAGCATACTCGAGCCCCTTCTCGACAGGTAACCGGCTTGTCTCGAAGCCGACCAATAGTGTAGATGTGGCATCGGTGCTCCGGCTTGGGTTCAAGGTCCCGGCACAGCCACTTTCTGGACACTATGGGGTGACAGGGGTGGGGCCTCAGGGATAGGGTCGGCCAAGCGGCGAGGTGTCCCGCTGTGGGCGGGGTCCTTTTCCGCCTGGCCTCCCTCCGAACCCGGCGTGCGCCGTTTCGGCGCACAGGGCTCTCCGATGGTTGATTGACCGGCGAGCCCCAGAAGCTCCAAGGCCAACCCCGCGGGAGCCGCTCTGTGGCGCCCTTGGATCACCGCGCGCGCCCCCGGTGCCGCCCTTCTGCCGATCTGCGCCTCATTCGTCGGCGGTTTGATGCGTTATCAGGTATTCCCCCACGGACGCCCGGTATTCGTCTTGGAAATGGCGCAGCGTGTCGCGCAGAAAACCCGGCTCCGAGTCATATTCCGCCAGGCCCCGGTAGTAGTAAAGCTTTTCCGCGTCGAGGACTATAAATGGCACGATGCCGTTGGTCAGGCATTGCTCAAAAGCCACGATCCGCCCGACCCGGCCGTTGCCGTCCTGGAACGGATGGATCGCCTCAAACCGATAATGGAAATCGCAGACGTCGTCGAATCCCAGCGGCCGGTCCGGCGCGAAAGCCGCCAGCAGGCGGTCGATTGCGGCGCCCACCAGCGCCGGGGAAACCGTGTCGCGCTCGCCCACGAAGTTAGGGCGCCGCCTCCAGGCGCCCACGGCGAACCAAGGCTTGGCCGCGTCCGAAGTCCCCGCTTTCAAAGTCGCGTGGTAAGGACGTGCCGATTATTTATCGTCCTTTTTTGATGGTGGCCTGATGGTGTAGTTCCAGTCGGGGTGCCATGCGGCGGGGATGTGGATGCCCTCGGTCTTGAGGCGCTCCATTTCCG
>JAIROU010000002.1 GCA_031257375.1 Bifidobacteriaceae bacterium | reverse complement strand
CCGGCATGATCAAGACGTAGCAAGCCAGGCCTAGCCAGAAGGTCCGGCTCAGCACCGCCTTGGCCCGGATCACCCCGGCCCCGGCGATGATCTCGCGGACCATGTGCCGCCGGGCCTGGTCGGCCCCGGGCGGCCGGGGGACTTTGATGCGGCTGAGAATGATGATCGCCACCGCCGCCGTCGCCACGTCCACCAGCAGGATCCAGGCCAGGTCCCAGGCCATCAGCAAGACCGCCGCCAGGGCCGGGGTGACCAAGAAGCTGGCCGCCTGGATGCCCGAGTTGACGGCGTTGACGCGGAGCAGGTGCTGCGGCGGGGTCAACTGGGGCAAGATGGCGGCCTCGGCCGGCATCTGGACGCCGCCGCCGATCGAGCGCGCCAGCAGGGCAGCCCCCAGCAGCCAAAGCTCGCGGTGCCCCAGGTAAACGGCCGCGGCCAAGCCCAAGGTCACAACCGCGATGGCGGCATCGGCCCCTATCACCAGCCACTTGCGGGAGTAACGGTCGGCCCAAACCCCGGCCGGCAGCCCGACCAACCCCTGCGGCAGCACCATCGCCACGCTGAGCAGCCCGAAGGACCAAGCCGAGGCCGTGTCGATGGCGACGTACCAGATGATCGCGTAGCCCACCACCGCCGAGCCGAAGATCGAGACCGTCTGCCCGGCCAGGTACAGGGCGACCGGGCGCCGCCAGTGGGGGTCGCTGGACACAAGCGATCAGTCTAGTGGCCTGTCGCACCCCATTTTCGGGGCATCGCGCGACCCCGGCCACGACCCCCGGCGGCGTTGCCGGCCAGCCCGATGGCGCTGCTGTCGGCCAGGCTTGCGCCTTGGCGGCCGGGCGCGGGCTGGCCGGGCCGCGGCGCCTGGCACTTGCGTCCCGTTCGACTCAGGAGTCGTCGCAGCGGTCGCAAGGCGTCGATCAGGTCGCACGGCCGGGCGAGGGAGGCGGGGCCGATCGGCGCCCGCAATGGCAATGAGCAGTCAAAACCGGTAACGTCGAAGGCATGAACGCCGAACCGCGCCTGGCCCTGGAAAGACTGATCGCAGCCCTGGAACGCCACTTCGAGGCGGCGGCCGCCGGCCGGGGGGACGAGGATCCGGCTTACCTGGCGGCCTACCGCCAACTGATCGAGGCTTTCGAGGCCTACGATGACGCGCTCTACGACGCCTACGGGATCGACGCGGCGTTCTTGATCTACGACGATGACGAGGACGACTTGGTGGACGATGACCCGGATGACCCGGACCAGTCCGACGACCCGGAAGACCCGGAAGAGTTTTAGGGCCGGGCGTCGGCGCTGACCTCGTCGAGGGCGGCGACGATCTCCAGCGGCAAGTCCAGGTCGGCGCCGACCAGGCTGGTGTGGAGTTGGGCGGCGGTGCGCGCCCCCAGGATCGCGCTGGCGACCTGCGCCCGGCCGCGCACCCAGGCCAGGGCGACGTCCGCCGGCGCCACGCCCAGGCCGTCGGCCGCCGTCGCCAAGGCCTCGACGATGCCGGCCGCCCACCCCGACAGATAGGGCGCCACGAAGCCCCGCAGATGCGGCGAGGCGGCCCGCGAGTCGGCCGGCACGCCGTGGCGGTACTTGCCGGTCAGGACCCCCCGGCCGAGCGGGCTCCAGGCCAGCAGGCCTATTCCTAGCGACGATGCCGCCGGCCCAAGTTCGCCCTCGAGGTGCCGGTTGAGCAGGGAATATTCGGCCTCGACGGCGGTCAGGCCGGCGCCCAGGCCGGCACCCGGGCAGGCGGCCTCGAGCAAGCTGTGGGCGCGCGCCGTGACCCAGGCCGGATGGTTTGACAGGCCGATGTAGCGGGCCTTGCCGGAATCGACCGCCCAGCGCAGCGCGCCCAGGGTCTCTTCCAACCGGACGGACGGATCGGGGCGCTGGACCAGCCACAGGTCGACGTGGTCGGTGCCCAACCGGCGCAGCGACTCGGTCAGATTGTCGATCAGATTGCCTCGCGAGGCGTCGGTCTGGTAGTGCTGGCCGCGCAGCCGGGAGCCGGATTTGGTGCAGATCACCAAGTCGTCGCGGTCGGCCAGGCCGGATCGGATGAGCGAGCCGAGCAACTCCTCGGCCGCGCCGTCGCCGTAGGAGGCGGCCGTGTCGATCAGCGAGCCCCCGGCCTGGGTGAACTCGGCCAGTTGGTCGGCCGCGTCCATCTCGTCGGTGTCGCGCCCCCAAGTCATTGTGCCCAGGCCGATTGACGAGACTCTGAGCCCGCTGCGGCCGACGTTCCGGTGATCCACGCCGTCCAGCCTATAGTTGGGCGGGTGAGTTTGTGGGAGGCCCTGGTGCTGGGCTTGGTTCAGGGGCTGACCGAATTCCTGCCCATCTCGTCCTCGGCCCACCTGCGCGTCCTGGGCGAGTTCCTGCCCTCGGCGGCCGACCCGGGGGCGGCTTTCACCGCCATCATCCAGATCGGCACCGAGTTGGCGGTGCTGGTCTACTTCCGCCGCGAGGTCTGGGCGATCATCCGCTCGTGGGTCTTGTCCTGGCGCCAGGGCGGGCGGCCGATCAACCAGGACGCGCGCCTGGGCTGGCTGATCATCCTCGGATCGGTCCCGATCGTGGCCCTGGGCTTCATTTTCAAGGACTCGATCGAGACCCAGTTGCGCAACCTCTACATCACCGGGGCCATGCTGATCGTCTTCGGCCTGGCCCTGGGCGCGGCCGACCTGCGCGCCGGACGCCTGGCGGGCGGCCGGCGGGGGGAACGGGCGGCGCACCGGGCCGGGCGCGGCGAACCCAAGTCCTTGGACGGCATCGGACTCAGGGACGGCCTGCTGTACGGCCTGGCCCAAGCCTTGGCCCTGATCCCGGGCGTGTCCAGGTCCGGCGGCACCATCACGGCCGGGCTGCTGATGGGCTATTCCCGCGAGGCCGCCGCCCGCTACTCGTTCCTGCTGGCCATGCCGGCGGTCTTCGGCGCCGGGGCGCTGGAACTGGTCCGGGCGCTGGGCGAGGACGCCGCCCTGGCGGCAGGCTGGGGCAACACCCTGGCGGCCGGGGCGGTGGCCTTCGCGGTCGGCTACGTCGTCATCATCGGCTTCTTGAAGATCGTCTCGACCTACTCCTACCGGCCCTTCGTCTACTACCGGCTGGCCCTCGGCGCGGCCGTCATCGCGCTGCTCGGCGCGGGCGTCTTGTACGCTGGCTAGGTGCACCCCTGGACCGGCCCAACAGTCAGCGTCATACCTGGCACGGGCGAGGTCCCGCTGATCCGCGACGACATCACCGGCCGGCTCCAGCCGAGCGTCGTGGGCGAGCGGGCCGACCTCTACGTTTGCGGGATCACGCCCTACGATTCGACCCACCTCGGCCACGCCTTCACCTACCTGGCCTTCGACCTGCTGGTGCGGGCCTGGCGCGACCTGGGCGTGACCGTCCGCTACGCCCAGGGGCTGACCGACGTGGACGATCCGCTGCTCGAGCGGGCGCGGGCGACCGGCAAAGACTGGTGGCGCCTCGCCACCAGCCAAGCCGCCCTTTACAAATCCGACATGGCGGCGCTGCGGGTCATCCCGCCCGATTCCTATCGCGGCGTGGTCGAATCGGTGCCGCAGATCGTCGGCGCCGTCGAGCGGATGATCGACGCCGGCCAGGCCTACCGCGTGCCGGTGCCGGACGCGGGCGCCTCCAGCCTCGGCGACGTCTACGCCGACCTCGGCGCCGACCCCGGCTTCGGCAGTCTGACGGGACTCAGCCCGGAGGCCCAGGACCGGCTGTTCGCGGAGCGCGGCGGCGACCCGGACCGGCCTGGCAAGCGCCAGCGGCTCGACCCGCTGCTGTGGCGGGCGGCCCGGCCGGACGAGCCGTCCTGGGACGGGCGGACGCTGGGCCGGGGCCGGCCCGGCTGGCACATCGAGTGCGCGGTGATCGCCGCCGGGGAGCTTGACCAGCCGATCGACGTGCTGGGCGGCGGGACGGACTTGATCTTCCCGCACCACGAGATGTCGGTCTCGCACAGCCGCGCCCTGACCGGCCTGGACCAGCCCGTCCGGCTGACCATGCACACCGGCATGGTCCATCTGGACGGCCAGAAGATGTCCAAGTCGGTCGGCAACCTGGTGTTCGTGTCCGACCTGCTCAGCCGCGGCGTCAACCCGGCCGCCCTGCGCCTGGCGCTGATCTCGCACCACTACCGCGACGACTGGGAGTGGCGCGGCCGCGAGGTCGCCTGGGCCGAGGCCCGGCTGGCGCGCTGGCGCGAGGCCATCGGATCGGTCAAGCCGCAAGGGCACTCCGGCGAGGCCATCGCCAAGATCCGGGCGGCCCTGGCGGCCGACCTGGACACGGTCAGCGCCATCGCCGCCGTTGACGAGTGGGTCTCGGCCGCGCCGCTGGCCCGCGACCGCTCGCCCTACGCCGCCGCCGACCTGCGCCGGGCGGTCGACGCCCTGTTGGGCATCAAGCTGTACTGACGCCGCCCTGGGGGTGCCCGGGGGTTGCCCGATGCCGCGGGCTACTTTTCGCCGCGCCGCCGCAAGTAGCGCTCGAACTCCTTGGCCAGCGCCTCGCCGGAGGCGGCCGGGGAGTCGAGGGCGTCGTTGGCGGCCTCCAGCGAGGCGATGTAACCGGCGATCTCCGGATCGGAGCCGGCCAGCGCGTCGACGCCCTCGGCCCAGGCCCGGGCCTCGTCGGCCAGGTCGGCGGTCGGCAGGCCGTCCAGGCCGACGATTTCCGCCAGTTTGGTGATCAGGGCCAGCTCGGCCTTGGGGGAGGGCGCATTGGCGACGTAGTGCGGCACCGGCGCCCACAGCGCCATCGACTCGATGCCGTGGTCTTGGCCGGCCGTCTGCTCCAGGACGGAGATGATGCCGGTCGGTCCCTCGTAGCTGGGCTTCTCGCCGCCGTAGCGCTGGCGCAGGGCGGCCGAGTCGGAGGTCAGCTGGACGGGGATGGGGCGCGAGTGGGGCACGTCGGCCAGCAGGGCGCCGACAACCAGCAGGCGGTCGATCCCCCAGTCGGTCAACTGGCCGATCACCTCGTCGGTGAAGGCGCCCCAGTGGAACGATGGCTCTACTCCCCTGATCAGCATGAGCGGCTCGCCGCTGGCCGAATGGGCGGCCCAGAAATCGGTCGTCGGCCAGGCCAGCTGGCGCTGCCGGTCGGCGCTGAGATGCACCTGCGGCCGGTTGACCTGGAAGTCGCAGTAGTCCTCGGGGCTGATTGAATGGACCGCCTCGCCGTCAAGATGCTCGATCAGGAAGGCCAGGGCGTCGGTGGCGGCCGAGCCGGCGTCGTTCCAACCGGCGAAGGCCGCAATGGCAGTAGACACCCGCCCACTTTACTAACAGTTGGCCCGCCACCGCCCAGTAAACCCGACAGGTTTACAAGGTGTGTCCCCCGGTTTGAGACGAAAGGACCGTCCCAGGTTTAGCTCCTAGAATGGCTGGACGTGACTCGAGTGCTGGTGGCCGATGGGGCGATGGGCACCGAGATCTTGCGGGCCGGGTTGACGGCGGACGACTACCAGGGGCACGAGGGCTGTCACGACTTCTTGTCGGTCTCCCGCCCGGATTTGATCGAGTCGATCCATCGGGCCTATCTGGCCGTCGGCTGCGGGGCGGTTGAGACCAACTCCTTCGGCGCCCACCCGCTGACATTGGCCGAGCACGGGCTGGCCGACCGGGCGGGGGAGGTGGCCGAGGCGGCGGCGCGGGCGGCCCGACGGGCGGTCGAGGCGGCCGGGGGCGGGGCGCTGGTGCTCGGCTCGATGGGTCCGGGGTCGAAGCTGCCGTCGCTCGGGCACACCAGCTTCGGCGAACTGCGGCGCGGCTACGCGGTCCAGGCGGCCGGGTTGTTGACCGGCCGGGCCGACCGGATCCTGATCGAGACCTGCCAGGACTTGCTGCAGGCCAAGGCCGCCGTCCTGGGGGCGCGCGACGCCGATCGGTCGGCCCACATCACCGTCCACTTCACAGTCGAGACGACCGGTTCGATGCTGCTCGGCACCGAGACCCCGGCGGCGGCCGCCTCGCTGCTGGCCCTGGGGGTGGACGGGATAGGGCTGAACTGCGCCACCGGCCCGGCCGAGATGTCGCATCATCTGCGGGTCTTGGCCGAGATCGCGGAT
Source organism: Bifidobacteriaceae bacterium (assembly GCA_031257375.1). Classification (GTDB taxonomy): domain Bacteria; phylum Actinomycetota; class Actinomycetes; order Actinomycetales; family WQXJ01; genus JAIRTF01. The sequence goes on along the minus strand of JAIROU010000002.1, from coordinate 10,264 downwards.
GTGCCGGTGAGCGTCATGCCGAACGCCGGTCTGCCGACCATCGGGGCCGACGGCGAGGCCCGCTACGACCTGACCCCGGATCAGCTGGCCGATTGGCTGGCCCGCTTCGCGGCCGAGTACGGCCTGGCCATGGTCGGCGGCTGCTGCGGCACCACCCCGGCCCACATGCGGGCGGTGGTCGCGCGGCTGGACGCCCTGGGCGCCCCTGACACCCTGGCTGGCCGCGACCGGGGAGCGGACGGCGTGGGCGGCATCGGCGGCCCGGCGGGCGGGCTGGAAGGCGGGCGCACTGACGCGGGCCGCGCCAGGCGCCATGTGCGGGGCGGCCGGGCGCGAAAACTGAGTGAAGCTCAGCCACGGCGCCAGGCGCCATGTGCGGAGCCACGGCGCCAGGCGCCATGTGCGGGGCGGGCGGGCAGCGCTGGGACGGTGGCGTCGCTGTATCAGGCGGTCGCGCTCAGGCAGGATGGGTCCTATTTGGCCGTGGGCGAGCGGACCAATGCCAACGGGTCGAAGGCGTTTAGGGACGCCATGACGGCGGGGGACCTGGAGGCGTGCGTGCAGATCGCGCGCGACCAGGCGGCGGCCGGGGCGCATGTGCTGGACCTGTCGGTGGACTACGTGGGACGGGATTCGGCGGCCGACATGGCGGCGTTGGCGGGGGCGCTGGCGACGGCCTCGACCCTGCCGATCATGATCGATTCGACCGATCCGGCGGTCATCCGGGCGGCCTTGGAGCACTTGGGGGGCCGCAGTTTGATCAACTCGGTCAACTTCGAGGATCCGGAGCGGTTCGAGGCCGTCTGCGACCTGGCGGTCGAGCACGGCGCGGCGCTGGTGGCTTTGACAATTGACGAATCCGGCCAGGCGCGGACCGCTGCTCAGAAAGTCGCCGTGGCGAAACGCCTCATCAGCGCGCTGCGCGCGCGTGGAATCAAGTTGGCGGACATCATCGTGGACCCGTTGACCTTCCCGATTGGTACCGGGCAGGAGGAAACCCGCCGCGACGCCTTAGAGACGTTGGCGGCGCTGCGCGCGTTGCGGGACGAGTTCCCCGAGATCCACCTCATGCTGGGCGTGTCGAACGTGTCCTTCGGACTGGACCCGGCCGCGCGGGTGGTGCTCAACTCGGTTTTCCTGGACCAGGCGGCGCGGGCCGGGCTGGACGCCGCCATCATCCGGCCGGGCGGGATTCGGCCGCTCGACCGGCTCGACCCGGCCGCCCGGCAGATGGCCGAGGACCTGATCTTCGACCGCCGCCGGGAGGGCTACGACCCGTTGATGGCCCTGATCGAGGCGACGGCCGGGACCGGCGGCGCCCAGGCGGCCGGCCCCAAGCTGGAAGACCTGCCGGTCTTGGAGCGGATCGGGGAACGCCTCGTCAGCGGCAACCGGTCGGGCCTGGGCGCGGACCTGGATCAGGCCCTGGCCGAGGGGTCGGGACCGCTGGAGATCATCAACGACCACCTGCTGCCGGCGATGGCGTCGGTCGGCGAGCTGTTCGGGGCCGGGCGCATGCAATTGCCGTTCGTGCTCCAATCGGCCGAGGTCATGAAAGCCGCCGTGGCCCATCTGGAGCCGCATCTGGCCGGCCAGGACGTCGAGCCCAAGGGCACAGTGGTGCTGGCGACGGTGGCCGGCGACGTCCACGACATCGGCAAGAACCTGGTCGACATTGTGCTGTCCAACAACGGGTACAAGGTCCGCAACCTGGGCATTCGGCAGTCGATCGGCCAGATGCTGACGGCGGCCGAGGAGGCTGGCGCTGACGCCATCGGCATGTCTGGGCTGCTGGTCAAATCGACCCAGGTGATGCGGCAGAACCTGGCCGAGATGGCGGCTCGCGGGGTGGCCGGCCGCTGGCCGGTCATCCTCGGGGGCGCGGCTCTGACCAGGCGCTTTGTCGAGGACGACTTGGCCGGGGAGTTTCCGGGGCGGGTCATGTACGCCAAGGACGCCTTCGAGAGCCTGCGGTTGTTGAATGAGCTGCTCGGCGGCGGCGCCGGGCGCGGCGGCAGCGCGGCGGCGGCCCGGGCGCTGGCGGCTGAGGAGTCGCCCGTCGGCGCGGGCGAAGCGGGCGGGGCGGGCGCCCGGCCGGACAGCCGCGCGGGCGGGACTGCGGGCGGCGGGGCAGGCGGCATCGGCGGCATCGACGGCCCGGCGAGCGGGAAAGCGACCGCCGAGCCGCCGCTGGAACTGGAACGGGCCGAGATCCCGCGGCCCCCGTTCTGGGGGGTTCGGCGCGCGAAGGGCATAGCGCTCGCCGAATACCTGCCTGACCTGGACAAGCGGGCGCTGTTCGAGGCGCGGTGGGGTCTGCGGGCCGGCCGCGGCGGGAGCACCGTTCAAGAACTGGCGGCGGCCGAGGGGGAGCCGGCCCTGGCCCGGCTGATCGACCAGGTGCGCCGCGAGAACCTGGCCGTCCCCCAGGTGGCGTGGGGCTACTTCCCGGTCCGGCGCGAGGGCGACGCGGTGGTGATTCTGGCCGAGCCGCGACTGGACGCCGACGAGCGCGCCCGGTTCAGCTTCCCGCGGCAGGGCCACGGGCGCCGGCGCTGCTTGGCGGACTACGTCGACCCGGAGGCGGTCGACGTGCTGGCGATGCAGGTGGTGACGATGGGGCCGGCGCTGAGCGAGGCGGCCGGCCGGCTGTTCGCCGACCACGACTACCGCGCCTACCTGGAGTTGCACGGGCTGTCGGTCGAACTGGCCGAGGCGCTGGCGGCGGCGACGCAGCGGCGGATCGGCCGTGAACTGCGCCTGGGGCCGGGCCGCGGGCGGCGCTATTCGTTCGGCTACCCGGCCTGCCCGGACCTGTCCCAGCGGCGGATCCTGTTCGACCTGCTAGAGGCCGCGCGCATGGGGCTGGCCATGACCGATGGCGACCTGCTCGAGCCCGAGCAGTCGACCGACGCGCTAGTCTTCCACCACCCGCAAGCCACCTATTTCAACGTTAGGAAGTCCGCATGAAACCAATCACGCCGCCGCCAGCCCTCAGGGGAGTGCTCTGGGACATGGACGGCACGGTGATCGACTCCGAGCCGTACTGGCTGGAGGCGGAGACCAAGCTGGTGGAGAGTTACGGCGGCGTTTGGACCCCGCAGCAAACCTTGGACTTGACTGGTCTCGACCTCCATGACACGGCTGGCGCGCTCCAGCGCAGCGGCGTGCCCCTGGCCACCGAAGAACTGATCCACACCCTGGTCGGCATGGTCCGCGACCTGTTCATGGCGGCGCCGCTGTGGCGGCCCGGAATCCGGCGCGCCTTGGCCGAATGCGCCCAGGCCAAGTTGGCCTGCGCCTTGGTGTCAATGTCCTGGCGCCATTTCACCGAAGCCGTCTGCGACCTCGCGCCGGGCGCCTTCGCCGCCATCGTCTCCGGCGACGACGTCAAACGCGGCAAGCCGGAGCCCGAGGCCTACTTGGTGGGCGCCGCCAAGCTGGGGCTCGCGCCGGCCGAATGCCTGGTGATCGAGGATTCCCCGACCGGGGTGGCGTCCGCCCTGGCGGCCGAGATGGCGACCATCGCCGTGCCCAATGCTGGCTGCGCGGTCGCCCCGGCGGACGGGTTGACGATCCTTGACTCGCCCAAGCAGTTGTCGGTCAGGCTGATGCGGGAGATCCACTCGCGCCACTGGGCCACTCGGCCAAGCTCCCGCCGAACAGCGGACACCGGTCCTGGAACGAGCACCAGCCGCAGAGCGGCCCTTTGACCGGCGGGAAGTGGCGGGCCGCCAGCATGCGGCTGATCTGGGACCAGATCGACTCGATCCGCAGTTTGGTCCGCTCGATCTCGGCCGGGCTCGGCTGGGCGTCCAGGATTTGACGGTTGCCCAAGTAGATCAGCCGGACCGCGTCGGGTTGGCGGCCGCGGGCGATCAAGATGATCAGGCTGTAGAAGCGCAGCTGGAACAGCATCTCGCCCTGGTAGCGCGGGGCCGGCGCCTTGCCGGTTTTGTAGTCGACCACCCTGATCGCCCCGTCCGCGGCGGCCACGTCGAGGCGGTCGACGTAGCCGCGCAGCAGCGGCCCGGCCTCGTACCGGGCCTCGACCAGCAGTTCGCGCGCCTCCGGCTGGAGCCGCCGGGGGTCTTCGAGCGTGAAATAGGAGTCCACCAGGTCGCGCGCCTGGCCGATGAAGGCGTCTTCGGTCAGGGACCCGTCGGCGAAGATCTGGTCCACCCGCGAGTCCCGTTGGCGCAGCTTGGCGTAGGCCGGCCCGACCAGCTCCTGCCCGGCCGCCGGCGAGCGGTCGCCCGGCGGCAGGTCGAACAGGGCGTCCAGGACGCTATGCACCAGGGTTCCGCGCAGCGCCGCCGCCGATGCCGCTTCGGCCAGCCGGTCGACCGCCCGGTAGCGGTAGAGCAGCGGGCAGCGCATGAAGTCCGAGGCGCGCGACGGCGACAGGCTGTCAATCAGCATCGGAGCAGCAGGCGGGTTCGAATGGCGGACGGCATGCGGCGCGCGGCCTCGCGGTCGAAGGTGGCGAATTCTTCTGCCCCCATGCGGGCGCCCTCCAAACCGATAACGGCGTCGGCGAAGTCGCCGCCGGCTTCCAGCATGGCCAGGCCGGCCTCGGCCGCCGCTGTGTCGGCTCGGACGGTGGCCGAACCAAGCAGGGAGCGGATGGCCAGAGCTATGCCGGGCGCCTCGAGCCGATACGCTCGGCGCAAGACCCACGCGAACTCGCACAGGACGACCGTCGGGATGACTACGAGTTCGGCCCGGCGCAGGAGGTCTTGGGCGGCTCGCGCCTGGTCCGGATCGTCCAGCATATGCGCGCGCACCAGCACATTCGTGTCTGCCGAGACCTTCACCCGCCCACCTCGCCAGCCCAGCCGGCGGCTATCGCCGCCTGGATCTCTTCGAGCCCGACTGTTTGATCGCTCTTGCCCGCCCCGCCGCCGATGAAGTCCTCGATCGATCCGGTTGGCCTCGCCGCGGACAAGGTCACCTTGTTGCCGGGCGCCGCGGTCACCTCGATTCTTCCGCCCGGCCCCACCCCGAGGTGGCGCAGGAACTCTCGGCGCAGCGTCACCTGCCCGCGGGACGTCACAGTCAGTGTGGTCATGGTCGCATCCTTCCCGGCCGGTAAGTCGGCATTGCATTACTCTAGCCGCCCGGCGGCTGGCGGGTTGGCGGGCCGTGGCGTCGCGCTCAGGCGGCGGCCCAAGAACTCGGGGCCGATCAAGAAATCGGGAACTAGAGTATAGTAAAAGAGGTAACTTCAGATGCGGTAAATCGAGTACTACGACTTCGGGGAGGCGAGTCATGCCACTGACGCGGAACGGGTATCTCCCTCGGCTGATCGATCCTGTGATCGCGCGCGACCTGCGTGCGTTCGGAGCGGTGTCCGTTGAAGGGCCGAAGTGGTGCGGCAAGACCTGGTCATGCTTGAACCAAGCCGAATCAGCCTTCATGGTCATGGACCCAGAGGGAGGGTTCGCCAACCGACAAATCGCCTTGCTCGACCCGGGCACGGCCCTGGCCGGAGCCGCGCCGCGCCTAATTGACGAGTGGCAGGAAGCGCCGGGACTGTGGGACGCCGTCCGGTTCCGGGTCGACCAAGGCCATGACCGTGGCAGGTTCCTGCTGAGCGGATCATCAAAGCCTCGGCCAGGCGCCCGGTTGCACTCCGGCACGGGCCGGATCGCGCGGCGCCGCCTGAGGCCCATGTCATTGGTTGAATCGGGCGACTCAACCGGTGCCGTGTCGCTGGCCCGCCTCGTCGAGGGCGACTCCATCCGCCCCGCCAAGTCCAGCCTGTCCTTGGGCCGGTTGACCGAGTTGATTTGCCGGGGCGGCTGGCCAGGCAGCCTGAACCTAGATATCAACGACGCCCCGGCTGTGGCACGGGACTACATCAACCACTTAGCCGATGAGGACATGCCACTGGCCGGCGTGACGGTGCGAAACCCGGCCCGGGTCCGGGCCTTGCTCCGGGCGCTCGCGCGCCACACCGCCAGTCCCGTTCAGATCCCGACTCTGCGCCGCGACATCGCCGAGGCGTTTGGCCCAGCCGCGTCCGACAAGACGATCCGCCGATACCTGGACGCCCTTAGGAGCTTGTTCGTGCTTGAGGAGATTCCGGCCTGGCTGGCGCACCTGAGGTCGCGCACGGCTGTCCGGCAAACCCCGAAACGTCTCCTCGCGGACCCGTCGCTGGCCGCCGCCGCCCTCGGCGCGGGACCAGCCCACCTCGGGGCCGACCTCAGGACGCTGGGTCTTGTGTTCGAGTCTCTTTGCCTGCGCGATTTGGCGACACTTGCCGATGGGGTTGATGCGACCGTCGCCTACTACCGCGACGACACCGGCTTGGAGGCCGACGCGATCCTCACCTGGCCGGACGGACGCTGGGGCGCTTTCGAAGCCAAGCTCGGCCATCACGAAGTCGATTCTGCCGCCCAACAGCTCGTCGCCCTGTCTCGTAAAGTCCAGAAGAACGGGCACTCCCCGCCCTCCGTTTTGGCTGTGATCGTCGGCGTTGCCGGGCTCGCCTCGACCCGCCCTGACGGCGTTCAAGTGATCCCGGCCGACCAACTGGGCCCCTGACTGGGCGGTCAGACCCCGCGTTTGGCCCTTCGGGCCAGCTCGCCACGGGTCTGGTTGGTCGTCGGGATGTGGCCCGGCAACGGCAGGACGCGCTCGTGGATGGCGTCGATCAGCCAGCTTGGCTGGGGGAAGAAGACTTCCTCCAACTCCGGGGCCGGGGTGATGTGGTTGCGCGATCCGACCACCGTGACCGGGGCGTCGAGCGAGTCGAAAGCCAAGGTCTGCGCGGTGCTGGCGACGGTCTGGAGGAACGAGCCGCGCTCGACCGCGTCGGAGGCGAGGACCAGGCGCCCGGTTTTGCGGACCGAGGCGATCAACGGCTCGTAATCCAGCGGCGCGACGAAGCGAAGATCGACCACCTCCGCAGCCACACCGTGCTTGGCCTCCAAGGTGTCGGCCGCCTCCAGCGCCCGGTAGAGCGTGGCGCCAAGCGTCGCGATGGTGATGTCGGAACCGGCGCGGCGGACCACCGGCTGGCCTTCCGGCGTCTCGTAGTAGCCCTCCGGGACGCCGCCGGGTTCGAACCGCTCGCCGATGTCGTAGAGCAGTTGGCTTTCCAGGAACACCACCGGGTCGGTTCCGGCCAGCGCCAGGTTCAACATGCCCTTGGCGTCGGTCGGGGTGGCCGGGAAGTAGATCTTCAGGCCGGGGATGTGGGCCAGCAGCGCGGACCAGTCCTGGGAGTGCTGGGCGCCGTATTTGCTGCCCACCGACACGCGCAGGACCAGCGGCATCTTCAGCAGGCCGGCCGACATCGCCTGCCACTTGGCCATCTGGTTGAAGACTTCGTCGCCGGCCCGGCCGAGGAAGTCGCAGTACATCAACTCGACCACGGCCCGCCCGCCGGCCAGGGCGTAGCCCACTCCGGCGCCGACGATGGCGGCCTCGGAGATCGGGGCGTTGAACAGGCGCGGATAGGGCAGCAGCTCGGTCAAACCCCGGTAGACGGCGAAGGCGCCGCCCCAGTCGCGGTTTTCCTCACCCCAGGCGGCCATGGTCGGGTCGATTGAGAAGCGGTGGGCCATGGCCTCGAACAGGCCGTCGCGGAACTGGAACAACCGGGCCTTGGGGACCGGCTTGCCGTCGGGGTGGGTGGCCGTGCGGACCTTCTTCGCGATGGCCTTGACGCGCGGGTTCTCGGCCAGCGGCTGGGCGAGGGCGGCCGGTCCCTCGGCGAAAGCCTCGACATGGCCGCCTGACAACATGACCGATTCGATATAGGCCACGTCAACCCGCGGCAATTCGTCGCTGGAGGCCAGTTTCAACACCCGCGTCAACCGCTCCACCACCGCCGCCTCCAACGCCTCGACGCCGTCCCGGGTCATCACGCCGCCCTGGACCAGGAGGTCCCCGAAATCTTTGATCGAGTCGACCCGCTCCCAGGCCTCCATCTCCTCGCGCGTGCGGTAGCTGGAGGCGTCGGAGGGGGAGTGGCCGGCGTAGCGGTAGGTCAGCGTGTCGAGCAGGACCGGCCCCTGGCCGGCCTCAAGGATGGCCTTCTTCCGCCGGGTCGCGTCGGCCACGGCCAACGGGTTGTAGCCGTCGACCCGCTCGGCGTGCATGGCTTCGGGGTTGACCCCGGCGCCGACCCGCGCCAGCATGCCGTAGCCCATCGTCTCGCCGTCGGTCTGGCCGCCCATGCCGTAGAAGTTGTTGAAGAAGTTGAACAAGATGGGCGGGTTGCCGCCGGCCTCGGCCGGCCACAGCCCGCGGAACTGATCCATGGCCGAGAAGGTGATCGCCTCCCAGACCGGCCCGCAGCCCACCGAGGCGTCGCCGATGTTGCACACCACGATCCCCGGCCGCCGGTTGACGCGCTTGAACAGGGCCGCGCCCTGGGCGATGGGGGCCGAGCCGCCGACGATGGCGTTGTTCGGCATCGACCCGAAAGGCGTGAAGAAGGCGTGCATCGAGCCGCCCATGCCGCGGTTGAAACCGTCCCGGCGGGCGAAGATCTCGGCCAGGGTGCCGAACAGGATGAAGTTCTCGACCAGCTCGGCGTCCGAGCCGTAGCCGATCTGCTCGGCCCGGCGCAGGGTGTCCCCGTCCAGGAACGCGCCCATGATCTGTTGCAGCTTCTCGGGCGGGAGCTGGCGGGCGGCCGAGAAGCACTTGGCCAGGATCTCGCCGTGGCTGCGGTGGGAGCCGAAGACGAAATCGTCCGGGGTCAGCTCGGCGGCCTGGCCGACGACCGAGGCCTCCTGGCCCATCGACAGGTGGGCCGGGCCTTTGTGGTTGTAGTCGACGCCCTGCCAGCCGCCCGTCGTCTTGATCGAGTTGAGCATCGACTCGAACTGGCGGATGGCGATCATGTCATGCAGCATGCCGGCCAGCCCGTCCGGGCCGTATCGCGCCAGGGCCGCGTCCCAGTCAAGCTGGTAGGCGTTGACCGGCAGTGTTGGGAAGGTGATCTGGCCCGGCGCCCGTGCGGCCGCCGGATCAACAAACAGGGACTTCGTCATGGTTCTATCCTTCGGTTCAGATCGGCAGGGACCAGGCGGCCTCGCGGATGCCTTCGGAGACGGTCGGGTGGGGGAAGACGATTTGGCGCAGGTCGGCGGCGGACAGTTCGAGCTCGAGCGCGGCGGCCGCCCCCCAGATCATCTCCGGGGCGGACGGGCCGAGGATGTGGACGCCGAGGATCCGGCCGGTCGCGCCATCGGCCACCAGTTTGACCGCCCCCGGCGCCTTGACGCCGTGCTCGGCGACGAAGCGGCCCGACATCGCCAGCGGCACTGTGGCCGTGACCACGGCATCGGCCCGGTCCTCGGCCTGGTCCCTGGCCTGCGCCTCGGTCAGCCCGACCCCGGCCGCCTCGGGCGCCGAGTAGACCGCCCACGGCACGGTGCGGGCGCGGAACACCTGGCCCTGGCGGGCGGCATCGGGATCGATAATGCGGGCGGCGGCGACCTCGCCCATGCGGTAGGCGGCATGGGCCAGCAGCGACCGGCCGGTGACATCCCCGACGGCCCAGACGTTCGGCAGGTTGGTCCTCATGGCGTCATCGACCACCAGGCCCGTCCGGCTGGTCTCCAGACCGGCCTGCTCGGCCCCCCAGCCGGTCAGGCGCGGCGCCGGCCGACAGCCATCAGCACCACGTCGGCCGGCAGGGACTGGCGCTGGCCCTGGGCGTCGGTGTATTTGACGGCGGCGCCCTCCACCTCGGTGACCCGGCAGCCAAGGTGGAAGGTGACGCCCGGAACGGCCGGGCGGAGCTTGGAGGCCAGTTCGGCGTCCATGAAGGGCAGCACTTCCGGCAGCAGTTCGACCACGTCGACCTTGGCGCCCAGCATGGCGAACAGGGAGGCGAACTCGACGCCGATGACGCCGCCGCCGATCACGACCAGCCGCTCAGGCAGGCTGTCGATCGCCAACAGGCCGGTCGAGTCGACCACCTTGGGGTTGTCCTGGACGCCAGGGATGGGCGGCCAGACCGGCTCCGAGCCCGTCGCGATGATCACATGGTCGGCGGTGTGAGCGTCGCCCCCGGCGCTGACCCGGCCCGGGCCGTCGAGGTGGCCGAACTCCTTGACAACGCTCACCCCGGCCCGTTTGAGCGCCCCGCCGACCCCGGCCACCAGGGTCTTGACCACCTTGGCCTTCCAGGCCTGGGCCTGGCCCCAGTCGATCCGGACGCCGCTGGCGGTGACGCCGAATTGCTCCGATTGGAGGGCGTGGGCGTACAGCTTGGCCGAGTTCAGCAAGGACTTGG
>JAIROU010000400.1 GCA_031257375.1 Bifidobacteriaceae bacterium | reverse complement strand
AGCCACCGGTTCCGGCGCCGCCCCGGCCCCGACGGTCGAGGCATTGGCCGTCACTTCGACGCTGTAGACGCCGAGCGGCCAGGCCGCCGGGATCTCGACCGAGCCGGTCCGGGACTGCCCGGGCCCGATCTCCGCCACCGCATCGCCGGGCGCCGAGAACGACACCAGGCCGAAGATGGCGCTGACCCGGACGTCCGGCTGGATCGACAGCCGGGTGTTGCCGGCGTCCGCCAAGGTGTAGGCGACTTCCACCCGGCCGGGCTTGAACGGGTTCGCGGCGCCTTCGTAGCCGCCGCCGACGCTGGCCTCGACCCGGGGCGCGAGCTCGCCTTTGACCCGCGTCAGGACCCTGAACCCGACCCTTGACTCGATGCCGACATCGTCACCGCCGGTGCGGATGGAGGCGGCGACGCCGGCCGCGTGGTCGCCCGGCGTGGCGTTGTCCGGCGCCTCCACCGTGAACGGCACAATCGCGGCCTGCCCCGACTCGACCTCGACCGACTCCGGGATGGTGATCCAAGTCCCGGCGCCGACCGATTCGTCATCGGCTGTGAGCATGTTGAAACCGCCCCCGTCGGTGAAATAGCCGTCCGCCGCGGTCAGCCGGAACGTGACCGCCGCCGGGCTCAGATTTCGCACCATCAGATGCTCCTCGACGCGCTCCCCGGGGGCCAGTTCCAGTTCGATCCACGACCGCCCGTCCTCGCCGACGCCGTCGCTGGGCCGGACCATCCAAGTGACCGCGTCGTCGTCCGCCGCCGCCGGCGCGTTGATCGCGGTGGCCGCCGCCAGCGCGGCGACCACCGACGCGACCGAAGTCAAACCACGACGCATGCGACACCTCTGTCAATGTGCGGGCTATTCGAACAGGGACAGGGTCAGCACCGACGTGTACGCCCCGGGCACCAGCTCGGCGGCCGGGACCTTCAATTGCAGGCCGGCCGTGGCGCTCCAGACGCCGGTGTCGTAGGTCTCGAGCTGGTCCCAGTCGACGTACAGCAAACGGCCGTCCGGGTCGGCCAGGCCTTCGCTGGCCGGGTCGTCGACGACACCCTCGATGTCTTCGCCCGGCTCCACAAACGGCCCGTAATCGTCCGCCAGCGCCGGCGTCCAGCCAAGGTGGTCGGCGCTGATCGTGTCCACCCCCTTGACGAAGTCGCTGGCCGTCCCGTAGACGGCCCAGGGCACGTCCGGAACGTCCGGCCGGTTGTCGGTGACCGTCACAGTCGGCAAAGTGCCGGTGAATTCGCGGATCAGCGGGTCGGCGCTGTCTTGCTCGGCGAGCGTTGTCTCGTTGGCGGCCACGCTGAGGGCCAGGATCCCGCTGGGATAGCGTTCGGCGGCCAGGATCTTGATGTCGACGCTGGCCTCGTCGACCAGGGCTTCGTCGGCCGTGGCCGCGGCAGAGCCGCCCAACAGCAGCAACAGGACCCCGAGCGCGGTGGCCGCGGCCTTCGGGGCGGTGATCTTGTTCATGGAATCATTTCTCCTTCGGTTGGGTTGGGGTCGGGGGGCGGCCGGAGTGGGCCCGTCGCCCACTCCGGCCGTTTCCGTTAAGAGGCCGTCGAATAGGCGGCGTAAGGCGCCGCCTTGGTCTCGCTCACCTTCTGCCCGCCGACTGTGGCGGTGACCGTCACGGTCGCCGCGCCTGGCGGCATCGACGTCAGTTTGGTGTTGATCGAAACGCTCGCGGTCTTGCCCGGGGCGACGGCCGCGAACGCCTTCTTGCCGTAGATGGTGGTTATGGCGATGTCCACCGGGACCGAGGCGTTGTTCGTCACGGCCACCGACAGATACGCCTTGCCCCCCAGGGTGCGGGTCTGGGTGGACGCGGCGAAGCCGGGCGGATCCGCGCCGACCGTGACCCAGTGCGCGTAGAACGTCAGGTCGCTGGCCGGCTGGGTGACCACGGCGCCGGGCGGGTAGGCCTGGGAGTAGCCCTCGCCCAGGGCGATCCACTCCCGGAAGACCTGACCGGCCGGGGCGACGGCATCGGCGGGCACTTCCGGCGCCACGAACTGCGTGCCGGCCAAGACGGCGCTCTGCGTCGGGGCGGTCCCCGCGGAGCCGGACAGGTTGTACGTCACCGAGTACTCCTCGGGCGCCGCCTTCTCGCCGAACACCTCCCATTCGCTGACGCCGATGCCGTTGTTGTTGGCCGCCGTCTGGCGCTGGGTCAGACGCATCCGCAGCATCGTCGTGGTGACCGGCGCGTCGAACTCGGCGATGTTCCAGTTCGGCCGGTTCACCCAGGCGTAGTTGTTGTTGTTGCCGGCGCCGACATCGTTGACGAAGTTGCCCGCGACGATGTCATTGGCGTTGACCACGCCCGCCGGTCGGTGCATGCCGGTGACGCGCTGCCAGGCCGAGCCGGTCCAGTACTCGATGTGGGCGGCGCCCGGAATCTGCGTCCCGGCGGTGGTCATCGACGCCACGCTGTTCCCGTCCGTCACGAACTCGGCCCTGGTGGCGTTGATCACCATGGGCTCGCCCCAGTTCAGGACGACGTACACGGGGTTGGACTCGACCCCGTAGGCGCTGCCCCAGTTGTTCCAGGCGCTGGCGGCGGCCTGGTTCTTGGCGCCGTCGGTGATGCGCAGGATCCCGTCCCAGCCCCCCGCGTTGGAGTACTGGGTGAGGATGCCGGGCCGGTCGATCCCGGCCCCGGTGGCCGCGTTGTAGTAGATGCTCAGCGCGTTCGCCTGCTGGCGCATGTTCGGGTTCGACGTCAGCCGGGCGATGTTCCCGTCGGCGGCCGAGTAGACCGCCGTCCGGGTGAGGTCCAACGCCGCCGGCGGCGCCGTGATCGCGATCTCGCCCTCGCCCCAGACCTCCGGGTCGAGCGTCGAAGTCGCCCTCACCGCGAGGCTGGTCAGAGCCTCGTCGGCCGCGACCGTCAGCCGGCCGGCCGCCGTCAGGCTGGTGCCCGCCGCCGTCGCGTCGGCGTCGACGATCGACCAGACGACCGTCTTCGTCGCGTCGGTCAGATTGGCCCCCTCCACGGTCGCCGCCAGCGCCGTCGACTTGCCCCGCGCCGCCGACTGCGAGGCGTTCACCGTCACCGCGTCGACCACTGGGGTGGCCACCGTCACGATCGCCTGGCCGGACTTCGAGCCGTCCTGCAAGGAGGTGGCCCGCACGGTCAACTCGTCCAAGGGCTCGTTCGCGGCGATGGCGAGCACGCCGTCTTCCGAGAGCGTGGTCCCGGCCGCCTTCGCCTCGGCGCCGACGAGTGACCACACCACCTCGCCGCCATGCTCGGACTTGTCCAGGTACTGGCCGGTGACTTCGGCGACGAACGCCTGACCGCCCGTCCTGGGGACGGTCGCGGACTGAGGCTCGACCGTCACCTCGTCAACCCTGACGTCGTAGTCGCTGACCGTGAAGATCAGCGTCTCCTCCGTCTGGACCACCGGCGCCGACCCTCGCACGGTCACGGTCACCTTGACCTTGTACTCCCCGGCGGCATCGGCCTCGGCGCGGATGGCGGGCAGCGCGCCGTTGTTGTTCTCGATGGCGAACGTCGCGTCGGCGGGCGCCTCCACGACCTCCCAGGCGTAGTCGACCGGCTCGGCGCCGTTGTAGCGGGCCTGGGCCTCCAGCAACAGCGGCGTGCGCACGTAGGCCTGGTCGAGGCCGAGCGTGTTGAGGCTCACGGTCACGGCGGGGGCGGCCGCCGCGGCGGACGGATCCTGCTCCAGCACGACCAGCGAGGTATCGCCGACCGGCTTGTCGCCCACCAGGACGGTGACCTTGCCGGCGCCGTCCGCCCCGATGACGAAGCTGGACTCGGGCTGGGGGACGCCGTCGACGCTGACCCGGTAGCCGCCCGGCGCCATGCCGCCGGTGAAGGTGAGCCGCGACTCGTGCGCGCCGGCCAGCATGTGCTCGAGGTCGAACTCGAGGCGCGAGGCGTCGTCGGTCACGCGCGCTTCCTTGTACTTGTCGTTCATGAACTCGACGTAGAGGCTCTCGTCCAGGAAGTTCAAGCGCTTGGCGAAGCCGTCGCGCGGCTCGACCGTGTAGACGTCGCCGCTCTTCTCGACGATGCCGCCATAGGCGTACAACCCGAACACCGGGTCGCTGGCGACCACGTCGGTGCTGATGCGCATGAGCGACCCGAACAGCCCGAGGTCGGCTTCGCCCGAGTAGCTCTGCCAGCCGTTGTACTGCGCCCGGGCCTGCCAGCTGTCGACGCCGTTGTCGGCGCCGCCGTTGCCGTCGTTGACGTTCTGCGACCCGAAGGATCCCTTGTACGTGGTGTAGCGCCAGGAGGTCGTGCCGATCAGGCGCGAGGAGATCTGGCCCATGTTGATGGAGTTGAAGTTGGACAGTTTGGCGCCATAGTTCAACCGCTGCGCCAGCGCCTTCTGCTCGGGTGTGAACCCGTTCACGTCGCCCTGATAGCGCAGGTAGTCGTCCATGATGGAGCCTGCCAGGGAGGCCGTGTACTGGAAGTTCCACCAGCTGTTGCCGCCGATGAAGACCGGGTCGGCGTAGTGGTACCAGGTCGGCCCCCAGCCCCGCTTGGCCCGCGTCGCCATGTCGACCATGGTCAGCTTGGTCGCGGCGTCCCCCGACCGCACCAGCCGGTGGTCCGGCCAGTAGGTGATGAGCGCCTTGTCGTTGGCGTAGATGCCTTCTTCGCCGGTGTTGTCATAGACGAATTCCGAGCCGTACGGGTAGCGGACGTTGGCCGCGTTGACGCCCTTGCCGGAGGTCGCCGTGTTGCTCGAGGCGATCCGGTTGATGACGTTTTGGGCCTCGACGCTCATGCCCTCCTCGAGCAGCGCCTGGATCATCGCCCCGGTGTTCTGCTCGCCGTAGGTGCCCTGGTCGCTCCGGGGGACCTTGACGAAGATGGAGTACGCCATCCTCAAGTAGTCGATGCGCGAGGCGCGGTAGTCCATCAAGTTCGGATAGGCCTTCGCCACCTGGTACATCCCGAAGAAGGCGTTCCAGGTCATGGACTGGGTGAAGCGCCGCCCGTTTTGGCCCGCCCAGTCCATGCCGTTGATGCCGTTGTACACGTTCGTGATCGGGTAGCCCGAGCCGTCCGCCGGGTATTCGTCGCCCGACCGGCGGATGAAGTATCCCAGGCCGGTGGTCGGGCTCTTGTTGTTCCACAGGAAATCGAGCAGGTACTTCTCGATCGCTTGGACCTGGTCCTCCTTGGGGTTCAGGACGTTCTTGTAGGTGATGGACAAGATGTTGTCCAGGCCCCAGTCGTCCCACTGCTGGCCCTGGGTGATGCTGGCGCCATTGGTCATCCGCGAGTCGACGCCGTTGAGGTGGATGTAGGTGTCCAGGAACGCCCCGTCCCAGGCGTCCTGCGGAATGGTGGGGTTCTCCGGCGCGTTGTACTGGCGCTCGTCCACCATGAACTCCGAGTGCGTGTCGGTCGCCTCGTCCAACTCCGCCAGCACGTTGAAGTCGAACTGGGTCTGCTTGTCGACCCAATCGTCGCCGACCTTCAGCTTGTAGCTGACCGGGACGCTGGTCTCGCCGATGGCGTTGAACTCGAGGTCGTAGACGAAGTGCGACTCCCCGTTGCCATCGATCACCGCCGAGATCGGCTCGGTCACCCGCTTGACGTAGCCGGGGTTCCCCTCCGGCGTGGTCCTGGGTCCGCGCTCGTTGTTGACGCGATTCGGGTTGCCCAGGTTGTAAGGCGCCTGGCCCTTCACGGCCGGGATGAGCTCCTCGCCCCACGGGTCGTTCTCGTCCACCGTCCAGATCTGCAGCTCGACGTCTTTGATCTTGGCCGGGTCGTAGTGCAGGTCGAGCTTGGTGGGCATGTTGATGACCGGCTGGAAGCTCGGCACCGCCATGGCGTCTATGAGGCCGGCCTTGTAAAGGGTCGAACGGTAGTTCTCCTCTTTCTCTTGCATGGAGCTGCCGGTGGTGTTCGGGCTGACCGTGGGCGAGTTGTCGCCCGCGCGAATGGCGTGGAACTTCATCTGGTAGGTCTTCGACTGGCCCGGCTCGAGGATGAGGCTCGAGTACTCCGGGCTGTAGGCCGCGCCGGTCAGCTGGCGGATGTTCTTGGAATGGATGTACTGCACCTGGAGGCCCGGCTGCCAGGAGTTGCCGCTCGAGCTGGTGCCGTCCGCCGTCCAGGCGCGGATGGAGGAGGCGTTGCCGCTTGACGGGCCGCGCATGGTGTTCACGCTCGACTGGAACGTGCTCAGCCACTGGTCCACGTACTCGATCCGGGCGCCCGTCTCCGGCACGGGGGTGAGGAGCACGAAGGCGCCCTCGCCGCTCGGGCGCATGGCGTAGGCGTAGCCGCTGTCGAGGCCGGCGAAGTAGTGCGAGGTCACGCGCTCGGTGTAGGAGGTGGCCGTCGAGGTGTAGCGGTTGTTCCACGGCAACGGCAGGCCGATGTCGCCGAACTCGATGACCTTCTGGCTCTTGTTCTCGACCGAGATCTCCCACAACAGCGAGCCGTCGTCGGTGTCGGTCGAGAAGGTCGACGTGGCGTCGAAGCCGCGCATCACCGTTCCGACCGAGACCGTGGGCGCGGGGCCGCTTCCCTCGACCGGTCCGCCGATGAACTTGGTGGTGATGGAGTCCTCGTCGGCGGTCCGGGTGACGTACTGGTCCATGGCGCCGCCCAACGTCGCGTTCAGCGCCGTGGTCGAGCCGCCCTGGGCCAGCGTCCGGTTGGTGTCCTGCTCCACGAACGGCTCGCTCTCAAGGCCTTCGACCGTGTCGGCGCTGCGGGTGGCGAAGATCAGCTCGCCCATCCACTGGTGGTAGGCGTTCGACCCGCGGCCGCCCTCGTCCACCGGCAGCACGAAGTTCGGGCTGGCGTCGTAGGTCACGGCGCCGTCGTAGTTCCTCGTGAAGGTCGTGGCGTTGTTCTCGATCCGCAGATCCTTGATGTTGCCCAGCTCCCCGACGTTGAGGTAGAAGTTCTCGTTCCTGATCTCGTCGCCGACGCCGACGGTCACGTCCACGGTCTGGTTGGCGGAGCTGGACGCGGTGTCCGCCGAGTCGTTGTTATTCGTCACGTCGAACCGGATCGTGGTCAGCGCCCGTGTCCCGACGCCCAAACTCAGCGACCCTGTGCCCTGTTTGCGGGCCACGACCGTGTAGTCCGGATCGACCGCCTTGGTCGCTTGCTCTCCGATGAGCTGCAGCGCCACGGCCTCCGTGACGTTCTTCGGCATCCCGACGTAATCGATCGTCTGCCGGTTCAGGCTTGCCAGTTGTGCGGCCGCGGTGGTGTCGGCGGCCTGCGCCGGCTGGCCCACCAAGGGAATCATTGAAACCGCCATCACTGATGCGATGACGACGGCTAAGAGCCGTTTCGGAACGTGCGTTCCTTGCATTATTGCGCCTCCTTCGGGCGGTGTGCGATATCAGCGAAAAGCTGCCCGCCGGTGGTCTGGCGGTTGTCCCACCAGGCCGAGGGCAGCCAAACCCGCATTGCCCCCGGGACTCGGTTTCCCCAGGTGGCGAACGGGACGGCGGTGACGGAGGCGACCGATGCGTCGGCGGTCTCCGGGTTCGCGCCAACCTGCGGTTGGTCGACGGCCACCGCACAGGTCAAAGTGAGCGCCGCATCGGCCCCGCCGCCGATGCCCGCTTCGGGCAGGACGATCAGATCGTCCACCGCCGGGCCGGCGGGCAGATCGGCCTGCTCGACGCAGTAGACGACGGGTCCGCGCTGGACGGCCAGGCAGCCGCGCAAGGCGTCGACCCGGTGGTGGGCGCGCACGAACCGCGGCGTCAGGTCAAGTTCGAGCCGGTAGCGGCCGTCGGCGACCAGCGGCGCGCGCGCGTAGCCATCGGCCCCGACCGCGCGCCGGCCGCCGGGCGCGACCAGCGGCGAGGCCGCCGACCAAGTCGGGATGCGCACCGCCAGCGTGGCGCCGGGGGCGGTCTCGCCGCGGACGACCAGGTCGATGGCGCCGGTGCGCGGGTAATCGGTCACGACCCGCAGCACGCCCGCGCCGAGTTCCGGCGGCAAGTCGATTTCCGCCCCGGCGAATTGGTGCAGCCAGAGCGTGTCGGTGGTCGATGAGGCGACGTAGGCGCCCAGTTGCGCGACCGCCCGGGCGACGTTGGGCGGGCAGCACGCGCATGGATACCAGGGCGCCCGCTGGCGGGGGGCGGCATCCTCCGAGACCTTGTCGGGCCGCTGCTGAAGGGGGTTGGCGTAGAAGAACCGGGTGGCGGTCTCATCGATCGAAGCGGCCAGGGCGTTGTGCACCTCGCGCTCCATGACGGCGGCGTACTCGGCCGGCCCGGCCGAGCCGCCGGCCAGCAGCATCCGCCAACCCCAGTGCATGTCGGCGATCGTCGCGCAGGTCTCGGCGTAGGCCCGCTCGCTCGGCAACTCGTAGTCGTGGCCGAAGCCCTCGTCCTTGTGGTGGGCGCCGAAGGCCCCGGAGATGTACATCTTGCGGTCGTGGACGCTT
This sequence comes from Bifidobacteriaceae bacterium, assembly GCA_031257375.1. Classification (GTDB taxonomy): domain Bacteria; phylum Actinomycetota; class Actinomycetes; order Actinomycetales; family WQXJ01; genus JAIRTF01. Next base: position 1,176 of record JAIROU010000400.1, on the reverse strand, counting down.
GTCCATTGGGCGTCCATCGCCGCCAGCAGCGAGACGTCGCCGGTCTCCAGGTAAAGATCGGTCACGCCGGCGTTCAGGTAGAGCTGGCGGACCGCGTGCCCGGCCGCGCTGGTCGACTCCCGCACGGGCGCGTGGTCCTGGAAGTATTTCGCGCCGTGCAGGCCGGCCTTGAGCAGACCGCGGCCGCGGAGGTCGATCATGCGCTCCGCGAGCGTCAGGTAGCGGCCCTCGCCGGTGTGCCGATGGAGTTCGACAAGGGCCGTCTCGACCACCGGGTGCCCGCAGATGCCGTCGCGCCCGCCGGGGCCGAACTCGTCCCAAGCCAGGTCCGCGAACCGCTGCGCCACCTCGAGCAGGTCGCGGCGCCCGGCGGCGCGGTCGAGCGCGACGGCCGCCTGGATGAGGTGGCCGAGCACGTACAGTTCGTGCGTCCACTCCATCTGCGCCCACTTCTTGTCGGGCTGGACGATCTGAGTCCAGGTGTGCAGGTACCCGGACGGGTCTTGGGCGCGCGCGACGAGGGCGATCACATGGTCCAGCCAGCCGCGGTGCGACCCGGTTCCGGTCCGCGCGATCTCCCAGGCGACGGCCTCGATCGTTTTGTACAGATCGGAGTCGGCGAACACCATCCCCTCGTGGTCGCCCGCCTCGACCCCGGCGGCGCGCCGGAAATTGGCCAGCACCCCGGAGGCTTCAATCTGCTCGACGCAGTGGGGAATCGAGCAAGAGGCGTTCCGGGTCTGCCACTCGGCCAGCGGACCCGACACCAGCCGCACCGACCGGACGTCCAACGGCCGCTGCGCCGCCGCGCCGGAGAGCGGGAAGGCCGGGGCGGCGGGCGCGCGACCGTCCAAAACCGCTGTTCGGCCCGCGGCAGGCGCCCAGGACGGGACCCGGTCCATCTGTCTCCTTGCTCGCCGACGGGCGCCGACGGGCCAACGCTGCCCGCCGATTCACGCCTTGCGGCCCTCAATTCGAAACTCCGAAAACGCTTTAGCGAACATACAGTCTGGTCGTGGCACCCGTCAAGAGCTTTTGCCGATTAGGTTTTCGGCCATGTGGCAGACCTCTCGCCCGGTAGTCGGGAGCCCGCCAGGTCGTCCGCGGGCGGTCAAAGGCGGAAACGCCCCCGGGGGCGTCAAGGCGAAAGGTGTGTCCCCGAGTTTGAGACGAAAG
>JAIROU010000339.1 GCA_031257375.1 Bifidobacteriaceae bacterium | reverse complement strand
GAGGACGCCGCGACGCCGTGGCCTGCGGACACGCCCCCGGCCGGGCCACCGCCCCCCGGACGCGCGGCTCCTCGGGATCAAACGCCCCGTATATGGCAACTATCTGCGGGATTTAGGGTAGACGTCGCAGATGCCGTACTGGCCGGTCAGCCAGGCGCAGGCGGGCACCACCTGGCCAGAATCGGTGGCCACGGCGCGGGCCATGCGGGCGGCGGCGGCCGAGGGGGCGTAATAGGCCGCGCCGGTCCACGGCGTCTGCGATCCGGGACGCGGGCGCTTTGTCGACGCGCGCCAGTTCCTTGGCCGCCCTCGGGTCGTCGGCGACGCCATAGCGGGGTTCGCCGGTCACAAGCCGAGGGTTTCGCGGACCTCAGCCGCCGGCACGGGCACGATTCCGCCCCGCCTGATCTCGTCCAGCCGGGCCGCCGCGAGCGGCCCGACTTGCGCGTCGAGCAGCGCCTCGTAGTCGTCAAGCCACGCCGCCGGAACCACCGCCGCGGCGGGGATGGCGCGCCGCCCGCGGGTGATTCGGGTCACCTGGCCGCCGTAGACGGCCCGGTTGACGGCTTCGGCGAAGTGGTCGCGGGCTTCGCTGACAGACAGTTCCATGGGTAGGTTAGCCATGTCCCGATGGTGCGCCAACCACGCCAGCAACGCCAGGATAGGCGGGGACCGGCAGCGTGACCACTGCCGCGTCCAAAGGGCGGAACAAATCCCGCCCTGAATGATGCGGATGCGCCAGCAAAGACGATTCGTTACGCCAAGTGCATCCACTGGCGGCCTGGTCAGCGGCCGCGCTGGCACCTGTCCGTCGATTGTGGGGCTCAAGTAGCCAGACGTGGTGTCCGCCACGGGGCGGCTGTGGGTGTAGCCAAAGTGGGGGATGATTAGCTTTGTGAACGCGTCGGCCGTCGGAGTGGCCGGTCTGTCCTTCTTCGCGCTTGCTCCATCCGAAGGATTTCGGATCGGCTGCCCTCCCCAAGACCTCCCGAGAGCCTTTGATAGAAGGGGTGAATCGAATTGAGTTCGGATGTGCCTGCGGATGCTGCTCAACAGCATGTACGGTGGGCAGCGCGGTTCAAGGAGTTCGTTGATGCGAACGGGCGCCGCCCAAGGTATCGGGCGGCGGAAGCCGATGAACGTAGTCTGGCGACGTGGTTGAGCCGTTTGCGCAGGGACTGGCGGGCCGGGAGGCTGGCCGAGGCCGAACTGGCCGTCATTGACCGGCTGGTCCCTGGTTGGAACCGGAGCCCCGAGGCGAAGCGCGTTGCGGCCCACGCCGAGCGGGTGGCCGAGTATCGAAGGTTCAGAGACACGCAAGGAAGGACTCCTGGTGCCGAAGCGGACGACCCGGTCGAGGCGGGTCTGTATGCGTGGATGGCAAGTAGGCGCAGCGCGGCGTACGCCGGGAAGATCACCGGCGTAGAGCGGGAACTGTTGGACAGGGAATTGCCCGGATGGGACCAGCCGCGCCTCTGGGCGGCGGAAGGGCGAGCTAGAAAACATGCCTCCCGGGCTCTGGACTACCGCCAGTTCTTGGACTCCAACGGGCGCCGCCCGAGCGAGCAGGCCGCGGGCGCCGACGAGCGGGCGCTGGCGCGCTGGATGACGCGGCGGCGAAAGGCAGCGCGGGCTCGGAAGCTGGCGGCGTCCCACAAGGACGGGTTGGACGAAGTGCTGCCTGGATGGGACGACGAATCCGCCACGGGCCGCGGGTCGGCGCTGCGGCCGCCATCCAGCGGAGTGCTTGAAGACCGGATCGAGTGGCACGTCAAGCGGGCACTCGAATACAAGCGATTCGAGCAGGTGCGGGGCAGAAAGCCCCGCGCGCGCAGCGGCAACGCGGACGAGCGTAGCTTGGCGCAGTGGTTGGACGACCGACGGCTCAGGCTCCACGCTGGGGAGATGGGCGAGTCGGAACGATCCGCTATCAGCGGGTCGCTGCCCGGATGGGACGCGCCATCGGGTCGGCCGCCCCAGGGCGACTTGCTGCGGCGACCGTTCGGTACCATGCTGCGCGAGTTGGAACGTATCCTTGCGGCCGGCGGCGGGATCCCCGCGTACGGCCATCCGGTGGGGAGATGGCTGGCGACCCAGCGGAGGTTGGCGTCCCGGGGCGAGCTCGATCCGGAGCAAGTGACGGCGCTTGACCGGGCGTGCCCCAGATGGAGGCTTACCCGCGAGGATGGTGTCGATGTCGAGGCTCAGAGCGATAGGTCTGCCTGACACGCCGACGAATCCAAGAGATCGACGCCTTCTGGGCAAGGGAGGGGCGACTGCCTTCCGCGAAAGGCGCTACACCAACAGAGAGGCGGCTCGGGCGGTGGCTAGCGGTTCAGTGCCGCAGGGCCGCAGATGGAAAGACCCCAGCCCGACTGAGGCCAATACTCGACACCGGGATCGCAGAGTGGAACGGTACCGTTCGGCTCCGGCCTTCGAATCGTCCGCAACCCCTGCCCGGTGCGGCGCGGCCCGATGACGGCCCTACCGGCGGCGATGACGCGCGGGAGAACTGAGGGTGTTCGATGAGCCCGTCGATGCTGTACGTCGAGAACCCTCGGCACCCGCATCGGGTCTGTGTCGCAGATCGTGTCAGTGGCGGACCGTAAGCTAGTTGCCGTGAGTGAGCGGCTTCTGCGTCAGGCTGAGTGGG
>JAIROU010000335.1 GCA_031257375.1 Bifidobacteriaceae bacterium | reverse complement strand
GAGGACGCCGCGACGCCGTGGCCTGCGGACACGCCCCCGGCCGGGCCACCGCCCCCCGGACGCGCGGCTCCTCGGGATCAAACGCCCCGTATATGGCAACTATCTGCGGGATTTAGGGTGTCACTCATTCGTCACCTATCTCCTTTCGTGTTGTGGGCGCAGCCGTGCGGGCGCGCGCGAGTTCTCCATCTGGGGCATTGCTGTCATGTTGATTTGTCGTTAGGGGGCTGACGCCACCGTCGGCGTCAGCCCACCACTGCTGAATCGAAGTTCAACGCGGCGTCGAGTTGGGCTTCGGTCAGGTAACCATGCTCTAGCACCACTTCCCGGACGCTTCTCCCGGTGGCGGCGCATTCTTTCCCTATCTCGTCGCAGCGCTCGTGGCCCAGCAACGGGTTCAGGAATGTGACGATCCCGATCGAGTTGTGCACATAAGCGGCGCACTTCTCAGTATTCGCCTCGATACCGTCGACGCACTTTTGGCGCAGGGTGTCCATGCCGGCCGCCAACAGGCCGACCGATTCGAACATCGATTGGCCGATCACGGGCTCCATGGCGTTGAGTTGGAGTTGGCCGGCCTCCGCCGCCATCGCCACGACCAAGTCGTTGCCGATCACTTTGAAGGCGATCTGGTTGACGACCTCCGGGATGATCGGATTGACCTTGGCCGGCATGATGGACGAGCCGGCCGCCATCTCGGGCAGGCGGATCTCGGCCAGGCCGGCCCGCGGGCCGGACGACAGCAGGCGCAGGTCGTTGCAGATCTTCGAGAGTTTGACCGCGATCCGTTTGAGCCCGGCGTGGGCGGAGACGTAGGCGCCGCAGTCGGAGGTCGCCTCGACCAGGTTGGGCGCCAGCACCACCGGCAGGTGCGACACTTCCGCCAAGCGCGCGATCACCCGGGCGGTGTAGCCGGTCGGGGTGTTTATGCCGGTGCCGATGGCGGTCGCGCCCAGGTTGACCTCCAGCAGCAGCGCGGCCAGCATCCCCAGGTGGCGGCGCTCCTCGGACATCAAAGTGGCGAAGGCGCTGAACTCCTGGCCGACCGTCATCGGCACGGCGTCCTGCAGCTGGGTGCGGCCCAATTTCAGCACCCGCTCGAACTCGAGCGACTTGTTCTCGAAGGCTTCCTGCAGGTTGGTGAGGTTGACCGTGGCCAGCGTGTCGAGCGCCTGGTACGTCGCTATCCGGACGGCCGTCGGGTAGGTGTCGTTGGTCGACTGGGACATATTGACGTCGTCGTTCGGGTTGATGACGTCGTAGGACCCCTTCGGCTCGCCCAGCACTTCCAGGGCCAGGTTGGCGATGACCTCGTTGGCGTTCATGTTGACCGAGGTCCCTGCCCCGCCCTGGAAGACGTCGATCGGGAACTGGTCGAGGCAGCGGCCCTCGTTCAAGATCAGGTCGCAGGCCTTCACGATGGCTTTGGCCTTCCGCCCGGACAGTTTGCCGAGATCGTGGTTGGCCAGGGCGGCCGCTTTCTTCACCTGGGCGAAGGCCCGGATAAGCCCGGGGTGGTCGCTGATCCTCTGCGCCGATATCCGGAAATTCTCAAGTGCCCGCAAAGTGTGGATGCCCCAATAGGCGTCATCGGGGACCTCGCGGCGGCCCAACAGATCGTGTTCGGCGCGCGAGCGAATTACCTTGTCGGCCATGCCTCGACGCTACACCCTGACGCCCCCGCCTTTCTATGGTTGGAACACCTCTGCGATTGAAATTGGCGTAAAGACCATGACTCTGGACAATGTGGTCGCTTTTCGATCTCTGATCAGGCTCAATCGATCCGCCCGGCCGGGTCCCCCTGAGCGATTTGGCCATTTCTGAATGTCATTTTGTCGTCGTCGGCGCGGTCGCCGCGGGCGTTTCCGGCGCCGGCGCGGTCACGAAATCGATCAATTCTTCGACCCGGCCGGTCAGCGACGGCTCCAGATCGGCGATCTGCCCAACCGCGCCGAGGATCCGCCGCCAGGCCGCGGCCACGTCTTCAGTTGTCCGATGCCGCCAGCCCAGTTCCCGCAACAGGCCGGTTTTCCAGTCCTCGCCCCGCCCAACGCGGGGCCAGGCGGCCAGGCCCAGGCGCCTGGGTTTGACCGCCTGCCAGATGTCGACGTATGGGTGGCCAAGGATCAGGATCGAGCCGGGCTCGCATTCTTCTTCGACGGCCCGCGCGACCCGCTGTTCCTTCGAACCGTCGACCAGGTGGTCGACCAGCACCCCGAGCCTGGCGCCGCCCGCCTCGGGGCCGAAGTCCCGCGCCCGCGCGGGCAGGTTGTCGATCCCGTCCAGCATCTCCACGACCACGCCCTCCAACGCCAAGTCCTCGCCCCAGACCTTCGCCACCAACTCGGCGTCGTGGCGCCCCTCAACCCAGATCCGCGACTGTCTGGCCACCCGCGCCCTGGCCCCGGCGACCGCCAGCGAGCCCGAGGCCGTCCGCCGCCGCAGACTGCCCGGACCCGGCCCGGCCGCGCGGACCAGGGTCACCGGCTCCCCGTCGATCAAGAAGCCTGGACCCATCCGAAAGCTCCGCTCCCGGCCATGGCGGTCCTCCAGGGCCACCGTCAGCATGCCGCCCGCCTTCTCGACCCTGATGATGGCGCCGACCCAGCCGGTCTCCGCGTCCTCCACAACCAGCCCCAGCTCGGCCGCCACCTTGGCCGAGCCGACCAGTCGGGGCCGGTGCGGATCCCGCGCCAACACGTCCCGCCCGTACCGGTCGCCCCCTACCGCCATGTTCGGACGATTCCGGCCAGGCGTTCGGCCAGGTCGGCCCCCGAGGCGGCCTCGGCCAGGATCGCCTCGACCTGGTCGCGGCGGCCGGCGGCCGGGCTGGGCAGGGGCAGGCGGGCGGACCCGCCCGGCCAGGCCAGGGTGAGCGAGTCCCAGCCGGCCGCGACCACGCTCTCGGGATGGCGGGCCAAGGCCTCGCCTCTTAGATAGGCGCGGGTCGAGTCGGGCGGGTGGTTCACCGCCCAAGCGACCTCGGGGTCGCTGTACATGGTCTCGACCGCGCCCGCGGCGGCCAGGCGGGCGAACAAGGACCGCTCCGGTTCGACGTCGGTCCATTTCAGGTCCACCGCCCGCAGCTTCGGGTGATCCCAGGCCAGGTGGTCGCGGACGCGCAGGGATTCCAGCAGTTGGTATTTGGCCACCCATTCGACCTGGCGCCCCAGGTCCATCGGGTCTCGCGCCAACCCGTCCAGCAGGGCTGTCCAGCGATCAATCAGATCGGCCGCCTCGCCGTCCGGGGCGCCGATGGCGCCGACCGCGAAATCGCGGTAGCGGCGCTGGAGGTCGAGGGCGCTGGCCAGCCCGCCGTCCTTCAGCGCCAGCCCTTCGCGGGCCGTCAAATCACGGCTGACCTGGGTGAACGCTGCCACTGGAGCGGCCAGGCGGACCGACCGGGCGAACTCCCAAGACCTTTCTGGCGGCGCCGCCGCCAAGGCCCTCAAGACCAGCCCGGTCAGGCCCAGGCGGATGTAGGTGGCGACGTCCATCATGGTCGCGTCCCCGACTATCACGTGCAGGCGCCGCCACCGGGCCGGGTCGGCGTGGGGCTCGTCGCGGGTGTTGATGATCGGCCGGTTGAGGGTTGTCTCCAGGCCGACCTCCGCCTCGATGAAATCAGCCCGCTGCGACAGTTGGAAGCCGGGCTCCTGGGAGCGGGCGCCCAGGCCGACCCGCCCGGAGCCGGTGAAAACCTGCCGCGTCACCAGGAACGGCGTCATCACCGCCACCAGCAAGTTCCACTCGACGGCCCGCGGGACCAGGTAGTTCTCGTGCGTCCCGTAAGAGGCCCCCTGGCCGTCGGTGTTGTTCTTGTAGAGGGAGACCGGCTTGCCCGCCGCCGCCAGCCGGCGCCCGGCCTCGGCCATGACGCGCTCCCCGGCCTTGTCCCAGAGGGCGGCCTGGCGGGCGCTGAACGTTTCCGGGGCGGCGTACTCGGGATGGGCGTGATCGACGTAGAGCCTGGCCCCGTTCGTCAGCATGGCCGCCCCCGGCCCCTCCCGCCCGGCCGCCGCGCCGGACCTGCCCAAGCGCGCCCGAGCGGGGCGCGGCCGGTCCGCCCGGCTCCGCCGCGCGGCATCGTGCGCCAACCGGGCGGCACCCTGCCCCAACCGGGCGGCATCGTGCGCCAACCGGGCGGCATCGGGCGATAGTCCGGCGCCGGCGCGGTCGGTCAGGAGCGAGGGATGGGCGGCCGCCCGGTCGAGGTGGAAGCCGCGGGCGTCGTTGAGCGGGTCCTCGGAGCCGTAATCCCACGGCGCCACGCGGCCCGACTGGCCGGCCTTGTAGGCGGCCACGACCCAGTTCGACAGTTCGACCGGGTTGCGGGTTGGCCCCAAGACGCCGTACTCGGTCTCGATCCCGAAGGCGATGCCGCTCACCGGTCGGCCCCGGCTTCAGGCATCAACTTGGCGGCCTCCTCCGGCCAACGTGCGCATGAAGGCGATGGGCTCGCCCTTGCGGCCGGAGACGCGCGCCCAATCGTCGGCGTTGGTGGTGCCGGGGAGGTCCTCGTTCTCGGCCAACTCGGCCTGGACGGCCTGGGCCAGGTGAGCGCTGGTGATGCCCTTGCGGCCGCAGTCGAGCAGGTCTTTGATGGCGGCCTGTTTGGCTCGGTCGACGACGTTGCGGATCATCGCGCCGGAGGCGAAGTCCTTGTGGTAGAGCGTCTCCTTATCGCCGGAGGCGTAGGTGACCTCGAGGAAGCGGTTGTCCGGGCCGGTTGAGTACAGCAGTTCGACTGTCTGGGCTATCATCTCGGCAATCTGCTCGCCTGGACCCAAGGGCAGGTCTTCGACCAAGTACTTGGCGAAGATGTCGGCCGCGCCCGCCCGGTCGGGTCGGTCGATCTTGATCTTGACGTCAAGGCGACCGGGCCGCAAGATGGCCGGGTCGATCATGTCCTCGCGGTTCGACGCGCCCACCACGATCACGTTCTCCAGGGCTTCCACGCCGTCAATCTCGGCCAGCAACTGCGGCACCACCGTCGTCTCAACGTCGCTCGACAGGCCCGTGCCGCGAGTCCTGAACAACGACTCCATCTCATCGAAGAAGACCACCACGGCGCCGCCGAGGCCGGCCTTCTCGCGCGCCCTGGCGAAGATGGCGCGAATCTGGCGCTCGGTCTCACCGACGTACTTGTTCAACAGCTCCGGCCCCTTGATGTTCAAGAAGACCGCCCTGGCGGCGTCCTCGCCGGCCAGCGAGCGGGCCAGAGCCTTGGCGATGAGCGTCTTGCCGCAGCCCGGCGGGCCGTAGAGGAGCACTCCCTTGGGCGCGCGCAGCTGGTGTTCGCGGTACAGCTCGGGGTGGCGGAACGGGAGTTCGACTGCGTCCCTGATCTGGCCGATCTGGGCCGCCAGGCCGCCGATCTCGCTGTACGAGACGTCCGGCACGTCATCGGCGGCCAGGTCTTCGGCGTGCGAGCGCGACACCACCTCGAAAGCGAACCCGGCCCGCTGGTCGATCGCCAAGGTGTCGCCCGGCCTGAGCTTGACCCCCAGCAGCGACCCGGCCCGGCGAACCACCAGCTCCTCCTCGGCCCGGCCCTGGACCAGCAATCGGTGCTCGCTCAGGACCTCCTTGACGGCCGCGACCTCGCCCGTCCGCTCGAAGGCCCTCGCCCCGACCAGAGCCATGTGCTGACTCAGCGCCACCGTCTGTCCCGGCCCCAACGCCGCCCGGTTGACCTCCGGGCCGACCGCCACCCGCAGGCGCCGGCCCTGTTGGACCACATCGGCCGAACCGTCGTCATTCCAGCCCCAGAACAGGGCGTAGCCGCCGGGCGGCTGGCTCAGATCGGTGACCTGCTGGCGGGCCTCGGCCAACTGCTGGCGGGCGGCCACCAGGGACTGCGTCAGGCGGCGGTTCTTCTCCTCGAGCGAGGCGGCTCGCGCCACCTGGCGGTCATACGGACTTAGCTCTGGCACGGGGTTAACCCTACGGCCCGCGCGGTCCCGACCCCGCACCGCACATGGCGCCTGGCGCCGTGGCTGAGCGTCACTCAGTTTTCGCGCGCGCGGGCGCCGCAGGGACTAGAGGCGCACCCGCCCGAGCCCGGCCCGGCTCACGCCCGCCGGATGAAGGCCATGAACATGGCGTCGACGCCGTGACGATCAGTCCAGAGTTGGACAAGCCCGTCCTCGCCAACGGCGTCTCCCGGTATCAGATCGATCTGCCGCGCGTCGATCACGGCTGCGTCCTCCCGTTCGGCCAGGATGTCCTCGACCACCAGCCGCGACTCGGCCAGGTGGGGCGAACAGGTGGCGTAGACCACGATCCCGCCAGGCCGGGTCGCCTCGACGCCCGCCCGCAGCAACTGCCGCTGCAACGGCCCGAGCGCCCCCAAGTCCGAGGGCGCATGGCGCCAGCGCGCCTCGGGCCGACGCCTCAGCGCTCCCAGCCCGGTGCAGGGCGCGTCCACCAGCACGCGGTCGAACTGCCCGGTCATCTCGCGGCCGTCCAATTCGGTCACGCTGACCGCGTCGCCCATGTGCTTGACGGCGCCCCGCACCAGTTCCGCCCGGTGGGCCTGCGGTTCGTTGGCGGTCAAGTGGCCGCCCCTGTCTCGCACGATGCCGCCGAGCAAGGCCGCTTTCCCGCCCGGCCCGGCGCACAGGTCGAGCCATCGGCCTTGGTCGTCCGCGACCTCGGCTCGCGCCAGCGCCCAAGCCACCAGTTGCGAGCCCTCGTCCTGGACCCCGGCCCGGCCCTGGCGCACGGCCATCAGATCGCCGGGCGCGCCGCGCTCCATGATGACGGCGCTGGGCGCGAATCTGCCGCGCCCGGCCGGGCGCTTCGACAACGCTTCGACCTGCGCGGCCAGTTGATCCGCTTTGATCAGGCCCGGCCGGGCGGCCAAGGTCAGCGGCGGCTGGCCGTTGTCGGCGGTCAGCACCGCGACCAGGTCTTCGGCCTCGCGCCCGGCCACGATCAATGCCTGGCGCAGCGCTCTGATCACCCAGGCCGGGTGGGAATGGCGGATCGCCAAGACTTCGACCGAGTCGTCGTCCGCCGGGGCGACCTCATCCAGCCACGCCTCATAGGTCCGTTCGGTGACGGCCCTGAGCACCGCGTTGACGAATCCGGCCGAGCCGGCCCCGACCGCCTCGCGAGCAATCGCCACGGTCGCCGCCACCGCCGCGTGATCCGGCACCCGCATCGCCCCGATTTGGTGGAGGCCGAGCCGCAAGATGTCCATGACCTCAGGGTCTATCTCGTCTCGCCCGGCGACTCGGCCGATCACGGCATCATACTGGCCCTGCATCCGGATGGTCCCGTAGCCCAGTTCGGTGGCGAAGGCGGCGTCCCGGCCGCTGATCCGCCGCTCGGTCAGCATGGCGGGCAGCGCCAGGTTGGCGTACGCGCCCCCGTCCACCGCCCGGAGCAGATCGTAGGCGGCCCGCCGCGGCGGGTCGGCGGTGCGCTGACGCTCGGACGGGGACTGGGCCGACCAGTTGCGACGGCCCGGCCCATCGCGAAGCCCGTCGCCAGACCTCGACCTCGTTGGCGGCTCACCGTCATAGCGCCGATGCCGTTTATCGCCATCACGCTCCCGGCTCTCGTCGCCCGCGCCCTGACTGTCCACGTCGCCGGTCGGCTGTTCGTCCCCGTCGAGCCCCGCTTGACCGTCCCCCTCCGGGTCGGCGGTTAGGTGATCGTCACCGTCACCCGCGGCCGAACCGTCCGTGCCGTTGGCTGCTGAATCGTCGGCGTCTGGCGCCTGGTCGGCGCCTTCCGGCCCCGCCAAATCCTCCCCGCCTGACCCCGATCCGCCGTCGCGCCCGGGCCGGTTGTGGGCACCGCCCTCGGGCCCGGGCTCTCCATCAGGCCTGAAGCGCCTGCCACCATCCCGCCCGGACCCGGACGAGCCATCGCCCCTCGAACGATAACCGCCATCCCGCGCCGAACCGAAATCACCGCCACGCTTCGTCCGATACCCGCCGCCGCCATCCGGGCCAGACCGATACCCGCCATCGCTCCTGGGCCGATAACCGCCCTCCCGACCGGACCCGGAATCACCGTCGCGCCTCGGCCGGTAACCGCCGCCATCGCGCCCGAACCCGCCGCCGCCATCCCGGCCAGACCGATACCCGCCGTCACTTCTTGGCCGGTAACCGCCGTCCCGACCGGAACCGGAATCACTGTCACGCCTCGGGCGATAACCGCCGCCATCGCGGCCAGCGCCATACCCGCCGCCGCCATCGCGCCTCGGCCGGTAATCGCCATCACGCCCGAACCCGCCGCCGCCATCCCGGCCAGACCGATACCCGCCGTCACTTCTTGGCCGGTAACCGCCGTCCCAACCGGAACCGGAATCACTGTCACGCCTCGGGCGATAACCGCCGCCATCGCGACCAGCGCCATACCCGCCGCCATCGCCTCTCGGGCGGTACCCGCCGTCCCCTCGCGGGCGATAGCCCCCGTCGCGCCCAGCGCCGCCGCCGCCGCTCTTGAATCCGCGCGCCCCACCGCCGCGCTTCTGGTCGCCGCCGCGCGGGCGGCGCGCTGAATCACTCATCGGCCAAACCTCTCCCAATTGTCATCTCTACCTCCGTCAATGCGCAGCCCGCGGGCCCAGGCCGCCGCGTCCATCCAAGATTTTCCGGCCGGGGCGACCTGCCCCAGCCTGACCGGCCCGCCGCCGGTCAGCACCAGCACGTCGCGCTTCAGCGCGATGACCGAACCGACCGGCCCGCGCCGCCCGGCCGCCTCGACGTCCGGTCCGACCGGTCCGAGCTTGAGGCGTTGGCCTCGGAACGTGGTCCAAGCGCCGGGCGCCGGCGTGCAGGCCCTGATCTGCCGGCCGACCGCCGCCGGCGGGGCCGACCAGTCGACCTCGGCCTCTGCGACCGTCACCTTGGGGGCGTAACTGATCCCCTCGGAGCTTTGCGGGCGCGGGCGGGCCTCCCCCGATTCAATCAGATCCATGGTGGTGACCAGTAGTCGCGCGCCCGCGGCGGCCAAGTCCTGAAAGACCCGGCCGCTGGTGGCCCCGGCCGGCACCCGGTACGTGACCACGCCGAAGACCGGCCCGGCGTCGAGCTCTTTGACTATCTGGAAGGTCGTGGCGCCGGTGAACTCATCCCCTGCCCAGATCGACCGCTGGACCGGCGCCGCCCCGCGCCAGGCCGGCAGCAGCGAGAAGTGCAGGTTGATCCACCCCAGCGGCGTGATCGCCAGAGCCGATTCAGGCAGCAGCGCGCCGTAGGCCACCACCGCCACGGCGTCTGGCGCGAGTTGCCGCAAGGCCTCTTGGAAATCCGGATCCCGGGGATGGTTTGGCTTCAGGACGGCCAGGCCCATCGCTCCGGCGGCCTGGGCGACCGGTGAGGCGGACGGGCGCCGCCCCCGGCCCGAAGGCCGGTCGGGACGCGAAATGGCGCCGACCAGCTCATGCCCGGAGGCGGCCAGGGCCTCCAGCGCCGGAATCGCCGGCGCTGGAGTTCCAGCGAATACGATGCGCATCCTAGGTGCCCCTTGTGATCGAGAATCTGACTGTCCGAAGCTTGACAGTTGAGCAATGTTTTCGCCCCCGGCCATCTGACCGAAGCTTGCCACCAGACGACAGGCGCTGCGAGTCGTCCCAAGGAACCTTAGCCCAGTTCACCGTCAACCCTGACCCTGACCCTGCCGGTGGACCGCCCGCCGACCGCTTTGGCGCGGACGGCGGCGCGGACGGCGGCGACGGTGGAACGGGCCTGGTCCAGTCCCACCAGCAGGACGGTTCTGTCCTGATCCGGGATCAGACGGGCCGATTCCGGCAACTGAACGCCGGACATCAGTTCCTCGACCGCCGCCTGAGTGCCCTCGAAGACCACCGCCTTGACGGCTGGCGGCAGGCCGAGCGAGCGCCGTTCGGCCAGGTCCCTGGCCGCCAGCCCGACCGGGTCCCAACGCACCAGGGCCTGCGCGGCGCCTCCGCCGTCCGATCCGGCCAGCAGGACGGGTTGGCGCGGGCGGACCAACGCCGCCGCCGTCAACCAGATGCGCAGGGCGTCGACGGCCGAGTCCAGGGCCGGCCGTCCGGCCCAGGTCCCGGCGTCCAGCAGCACGGCCGCGGCGTAGCCGCCGCGCGCGACCGGCTCAGCCCCGGGCGTGGCCACCGCCAAGACCGGCTCCGGCCCGACCTGCCCCAACCGGCCGCCGGGACCGCCGGAGCGTTCGACCCGGGCCGCCGGGAAGGCCCGCGCCAACTCGTCCGCCGTCCGCTCCAGCCCGGCCTTGACGTGGCCGGCGCTCGGCACCTGGATGAGGACCGGGCCATCGGCCAGGCCTCGGCGGATCAGCCGGAAGGCCGCGCCCGGCAACCGGCTGGCGGCCGTCGCCCCCTCGGCGGCCAAGTCCTCGGCCGTGGGCGCGTGGACGACGGGCGTGGCCGCCCGGACGGCCGGCCGCTCGGCGGCCAGCGAGCCGAGCCAGCCGCTTTCGACCAGCGCTTGAGCCTCGACGCTCCGTCCCAGCCCGGCCACCAGCAAGCTGGCGCCCTCCTGACCGGCCCTGACCGCCATCACCGTCCGCGCGTGGTGATAGGGGGCGCGAGGCTCGCGCAGGGCCGAATCGCCGTCGCCGACCAACACCAGCAGGGCCGGCCGGGCCAGCGGCGCGAAGGCCGCCGCCCGCGTTCCCACCAGCACGTCCGCCTCGCCCCGCGCGCCCGACCAGTACGCCTCCAGCCGGGCCTGGGGGCCGTCATCGGCCACCAGCCGCGCCACCCGGCAGCCTTTCGGCAGCGCGCCCGCCACCTGGGCCACCATCCTGTCCGATGCCGCCACCACCAACGTCTGCCCGCCCGCCGCCCAGGCGGCCGCCACCGCCGCCGCCAACCCGTTGGCCAGGTCATCGCCGGGCAGGTGGGTCCAGGCCGCCCGCTGGCGCCGACCGGCGCGCAAACCGGCCACGAGCCCTTCCAGACACTCGGGAACCGGATCGGCCGGCCCCCCGCCGCCGATGCCGCCCAAGCCGCCGGGTCCGTCCGCGCCGGCAGGTCCGTCCCCGCCCTCACCGCCAGGTCCGCCCGCCCACCGGGCCAACAACCGCTTCTCGGTGCTGACGTGGGCGGCCGGCACCGCCAGGCGCAGCACGTCCCAGACGGCGCCGGCCTGGCGTTCGGCGACGGCGTTGGCCAACCGCCACAGCCCCGGCGTCAGGACCGGCAACCCGGACGGCACCCGGCTGATCGGGCTCAGCTTGCCCGGATGGTCCGACCGCTCGCGCCGCTCGACGATGAACCCGCCGACCTGCCTCCCACCGAACCGGACCGCCACCCTGACGCCCGGCTGGGCCAAATGGTCCAGCGCCGGCGTCACCAGGTAGTCGAAGGTCCGGTCGAGTTGCGGCGAGCTGAGCTCCAAACTGCACACCGCCACCGGCCGCGCCTCGGCCGGCTGAGGCTCGGGCTTGGCTGCCCGCCGCCGCCCCGCCCCCAACCCCGGCAGGACGCCCTGCTCCGGCCGGGAGTTCACGGTTTGGGACACTAGACCGCCGCCGCCAGCGCCTCAGCCCGGTCAGTCGCTTCCCAACTGAAATCTGAGCGCCCGAAGTGGCCGAAAGTGGCCGTCCGCCGGTAGATCGGCCCCAGCAGCCCAAGCGTCTCGATGATGGCCCAGGGACGCAGGTCAAAGACCTGGGTCACGGCCCTGGTCAGGGCCGAATCGGGGGCCTGGCCGGTGCCGAAGGTCTCGACCGCCACGCTGACCGGCTCGGCCGCCCCGATCGCATAGGCCACCTGAACCTCGCACCGCCTGGCCAATCCGGCCGCCACCAGGTTCTTGGCCACCCAGCGGACGGCGTAGGCGGCCGACCGGTCGACTTTGGACGGATCCTTGCCGCTGAAAGCTCCGCCGCCGTGCCGGGCCATCCCGCCGTAGGTGTCGACAATGATCTTCCGGCCGGTCAGCCCGGTGTCGGCGGCCGGGCCGCCGACCACGAAGCTCCCCGAGGGGTTGACCAGCACCCGCTCGGGCGCCGCCCAGCCCAACGCGGCCACCACCGGCTCGATCACCGCCGCCCGCAGGTCGCGGGCCAGGTCGGCCTGCTCGACCTGGGGGGCGTGCTGGGCCGAGACCACGACCGTCTCCAGGCCGACCGGTCGGCCCTGCCGGTAGGCCACTGTGACCTGGGTCTTCCCGTCCGGCCGAAGGTAGCCCAACTCCCCGCTCAGGCGCACGTGCTCAAGCCGCTCGGCCAGTTTGTGCGCCAGATGGATCGGCAGCGGCATCAGCTCCGGCGTCTCGTCCACGGCGTAGCCGAACATCATGCCCTGATCGCCGGCCCCCTGCTCAAGCGCCCGGTCCCCCGCCCGGCCCCGGCGGGCCTCGACCGAGCGGCCGACCCCGGCGGCGATCTCCGGGCTCTGGCCCTCGATCAGCACCGAGACCCCGCAACTGGCGCCGTCGATCCCCGCCTCGGCGCTGTCGTAGCCCTGGTCCAGCAGCACCTCGCGGGCGACGTCCGCGACCGGCACGTAGGCGTCGGTCGTGACCTCGCCCGCCACGACCACCTGGCCGTGCGAGATCATCGTCTCCACCGCCACCCGGGCCCGCCGATCGCTGGCCAACAAACCGTCCAAGACGGCATCGGAAATCTGGTCGCAAAGCTTGTCGGGATGCCCACCGGTGACCGACTCGGACGTAAACAGCTTGATCTCATTCACGGGCACAACCCTAGACCCGCCCTCCGACACCGAAAGCGATCGTCACACCGCGCCGCTGCCGCCCGCCAAATCACGCGGCCGACAGGGCGAGCGGATTGACCAGGCTCAGGCCAGGCACCGAGCCGAAGGCCGAATCGGTCGACAGCACAACGTCGATCCCGTGAGCCAGGGCGGTGGCGGCGTGCACGGCATCGCGCCCGCGCACGCCCGCCGACAGGGCCATCAGCTTGAGGGCGCCCCGCAAGACGGCCTGGTCGAAAGCTAGCAACCGCACAACCTGGCTGAGCGCTTCAGCTTCGGCGGCGGCCCGCACCTGATCGCCGGTCACGCGGAGCCGGTGAAAGGCGACCTCCTGGATCATCTCGACGCTGGCGAACATGGCCACGCCGCTGGCCGCCAAGCGATCCATGGCCGCGCGGCAGGGCTGGCGCAGGTCGCTCGGTCCGCCAAGCGCATAGAGCGGCACCGACGAATCGACCAGAACACTGTCGAAGTTCATCAGGCGGGCGGGAAAGAGCGCTCGAAGGAGTCCTTGACCGCCTCCCAGTCGGTGGGCGCCGGGTGCGGCGCCGCGTCGCCGCTGGCCCAGAGCCGTTCCAGAGCCGCCAGCCGGGCGGATCGGTCATCGGCGAGCCGGGCCTCCACCATCGCGTCCACCGCGTTCCGCACCAACGCCCCGACCGATGAGCCGGTGCGTTTGGCCATGGTCTCCAGCAGTCGATAACGATCCGGATCGAACAGAACCTGCACCCGGCGCTCCAAAACGGCCATGCACATACGTTAGCATGCGCTCAAGCGGGGGACCACGGCGTCGAAGACCGCCTCGGCCACGTCCAGTTTGGAGCCGGCGGCCTGGCCGACCGGCTCGGCCGAGGCGGACAGGAGGACCACCGAATTGGTGTCCGCGCCGAAGACCGCGCCCCCGGCGACCACGTTGACCACGGTCAGGTCGGCGCCTTTGCGCCGGGCCTTGCGGGCGGCGTGCTCGAGGGCGGCGCCAGCCTCGTCGCCGGTCTCGGCGGCGAAGCCGACGATCACCTGGCCGGGCCGGCGGTCAGCCACCAGGCCGGCCAAAATGTCCGGGTTGGCGACCAACTCAAGGGTCAAAGACCCAACCCGGTCGCGTTTGATCTTGGCCACCGCCGCCTCGGCCGGGCGAAAATCGGCCACCGCCGCGGCCATCACCACCACATCGGCCTCCGGCGCGCGCAAGGCGACGGCGGCCTCGAGCTCCAAGGCCGTAGAAACCGAGACCAACTCAACCCCATAAGGAATCGGCTCCGAGACATTCGCGACCACCAAAGTCACCAACGCCCCGCGCCGGGCGGCCGCCTCGGCCAGGGCCAGGCCTTGTTTGCCGGACGAGCGGTTGCCCAGGTAGCGCACCGGGTCGAGGGGCTCGCGGGTGCCCCCGGCGGTGATCAAGACCCGCCGCCCGGCCAGATCGGCGGGACCCAACAGCCGCTCCACGGCGGCGGCGATGTTCTCCGGCGACTCCATGCGCCCCGGCCCGCTGTCCCGGCCGGTCAGCCGCCCGCTCGGGGAGTCGAGCAGGCGCACGCCGCGCGCGCGCAGCAGGGCCAGGTTGGCCTGGGTGGCCGGGTGCGCCAGCATGGCGCTGTGCATGGACGGGGCCACCAGCACCGGCGCGCGGGTGGCCAGCAGCGTGGCCGTCAGCAAGTCGTCGGCCCGGCCGGCCGCGTACCGGGCCAACAGATCGGCCGTGGCCGGAGCGACCACCACGACGTCGGCATCGGCGGCCAGGGAAACGTGGTCGACCACCGCCGCGCCGTCGAAGACCGACGTCGGCGCCGGCGCACCGGACAGGGCCTCGAAGGTGGCGCGGCCGACGAAGCGCAACGCGGCCTCGGTCGGCGCCACCCGCACCCGGTGCCCGGCCTCGGTCAGCAGCCGGATCAGGGCGGGGGTCTTGTAGGCCGCGATCCCCCCGGCCACTCCGACCACGATCAGAGCCATGGCGGGCGGGTTACTCCCCGACCGGCTCGATCGTCAGCAGACCCCGGTTGATCTCGCGCATGGCGATCGACAGCGGCTTCTCCTGCGGTCCGGCCTCGACCAGCGGGCCGACGTGCTCCAACAGCCCCTCGTTCAGCTGGGCGTAGTAGCCGTTGATCTGGCGCGCCCGCTTGGCGGCGTAGATGACCAGCGCGTACTTCGAGTCGGTGACTTCGAGCAGATCGTCGATCGGCGGGTCGGTGATGCCTTCAGGTTTGGCGGTGGTGCCTGACAATGAACAATCCTTCCAAACGTCGACGGCCAAAGATGGCCGGGCAGCCGGGCCGCCCCGGCTGGCCGACCTAGTTTAGCCCCATTATCGAGACCAGTCGTCCCACCGTCTGATCGAGGTCGTCATTCGTCAAGACGAAGTCGAACTCGCCGCGGGCCGCGACCTCGCGCTCGGCGGCGGCCAGGCGGGCTCGGCGCTCGGCCGGGCCCTCGGTGCCGCGCTCGACCAGCCGCCGCTCCAACTCCTGCCAGGTCGGCGGCATCAAGAAGACTTGCAGCGCGCCCGGCATGGACTGGCGGACTTGGCGCGCCCCGGCCAGGTCGATCTCCAACAAGGCCGGCCGCCCGTCCCCCAGGGCGTCCTCGACGGCGGCCCTGGGCGTGCCGTAAAGCTGGCCGTTGTATTCGGCCCACTCGAGCATCTCGCCGCCCGCCGCCGCCGCCTCGAAAGCCGGCCGGCCGACAAAGAAATAGTCGCGCCCCTCGACCTCGCCGGCCCGCGGCGGCCGGGTGGTGGCCGAGACGGACAGGTAGACCTGCGGGTGGCGCGCGACTATCAAGGCGGCGACCGTGCCCTTGCCGACCCCGGAGGGGCCGGCCAAGACAGTCAGACGGGCGGGCGACCAAGCCACCACTCGGCTCGCTCAGCCGACTCAGCCGAAGCGCTCGATCAACTGCTCTCTCTGATGCGGGCCCAAGCCGCGAATCCGGCGCGACTCGGAGATGCCGACCTCGGCCATGATGGCCTTGGCCTTCACCTTGCCCACGCCGGGCAGTGCCTCCAGCAGGGCCGCCACTTTGATCTTGCCGATCACTTCGTCTTCTTGGCCGATCGCCAAGACCTCGCTGAGCGAGGAGTCAGAGGCTTTGAGTCGGTTTTTGACCTCGGCCCTGGCTTGACGGGCCTCGGCCGCCTTTTGGAGGGCCGCAGCCCGCTGTTCCGGAGTCAATGGAGGTAGAGCCATTGGATTTATCCACCTTCGATGCCGTGATTTTCCACTTGGACAGTCACAATCTAACCCTTGACCAGGGATGATGCAACGGCTGGCGGACCAAGTGGCGGCTTTGGGACCGCCGCCGGGCCCGCCGCCGGGGCCTTCGGCCCGTCCGTGCCAACCGCGTTTGCGCTGGTCAGCGCCCTGCGCAGAGCCCCGCGAGGGCGGCCCGGCGGATATTTCCGCAGTTTCTCAGATTCCCAGAAAGGCCAGGTTGGCGGTGGCTTGGCGGACGGCGGCGGCGACTCGGCCCAGGTCCGGCCCGGCCCCGGCGATGGCCCGCGCCTCGGCCGCCAGGACCAGCCGCCGGGCCGGCCCGAACAGCCGCCCCAGGTCGGCCGCCCGGCCCCCCTGGACCCCCAGCCCGGGCGCCAGGATGGGGCCGCCCAACCGCGGGATCAGTTGCGCCGCCAGCGGCGGCAGGGAGCCGATGGTGGCGCCGATGACGACCCCCAGCCCGCCCATCGGCCAAGCCCCGGCGTTGGCCTGGCTAACGGCCTGGACAATGGTCTCGCCAACTTGCGGGCCGCCGGCCGTGACCGCCCGCTGGACCTGGGCGCCCTCCGGGTTGGAGGTGAAGGCCAAGACGAAAGCCCCGCGCCCGCTGGCGGCGGCGGCCTCCAAAGCCGGGCGCAGCGACCCGAACCCCAGGTACGGGCTGAGGGTGACGGCATCGGCGGCCAATGGCGACCCGTCCGACAAATAGGCCTGGGCGTACCCGGCCATGGTCGAGCCGATGTCGCCGCGCTTGACGTCGAGGATCGTCAGCGCGCCCGCCCGCCGGGCCGCCGCCAGCACTTCCTCAAGCGCGCCGATGCCGCCCGAGCCGTGCCGCTCGAACAGCGCCGACTGCGGTTTGACGGCCGCCGCGCCGCCCGCCACCGCCGCCTCGACCAAGCCCCGGCCGAAAAAGGCCAGGTTGTCCGGCGTGTCCGCCAGGCCCCAGTCGGCCAGCACCGAGGGGTGGGGGTCGATGCCGACGCAGAGCCGCGCGCCGGCCGTCAGTTTGGCGTGCAGCCGCTCCGCGAACGTTCCCATCAGGCGGGGCTCCCTTGCAGCGGCTCGACGCCGGGCGGCCCGGCCAGTTGGGCCTCGATCGCTTGGACGGCCGCCGCCAACTGCTGGGTGGTGGTGACGATGGGGCGGTCCATGGAGGTGATGGCGGCCCGGATCTCGTAGCCGTCGGCCCGCGCCCCGGCGCCCGAGGGCGTGTTCACCACCATGTCGATCTGCCCGGCGTTGATCAAATCGACCACCGTTTGCCGGCCGGCCCCCTCGGAGACTTTGAGGACCTCGCGGCACTGGATCGAATTGCGCCGCAGGACCGACGCGGTCCCCTCGGTCGCCAGGACCTCGAAACCCAGTTCGGTCAGGCGTTTGATGGGGAAAAGGATCGACCGCTTGTCACGGTCCGCGACCGAGACGAAGACCGTGCCCTGGCGCGGCAGCCCGCCGTAGGCGGCGGTCTGCGACTTGGCGAAGGCGGTCGGGAAGGCCCGGTCGCGGCCCATCACCTCGCCGGTCGAGCGCATCTCC
>JAIROU010000313.1 GCA_031257375.1 Bifidobacteriaceae bacterium | reverse complement strand
CTGAAAGGAACGATGCGTGAAGAATACAGGTTTGTTGACGGGAAAAAACTCCGCTGCGGGAACTCGGTCGTCCGCCACCGCGTCTCGCGGCGGTTGCGGGCCATCTTGGCCGAGCGGATGCCCCACCTGGGCGAGCCGAGGCGGGTGGTGGTGCGGGCGCTGGCGCCGGCGGCATCGGCGGCCTTTCAAGACTTGGACCGAGCGGTCGGAAGGTGCCTCGGGGAGGCGGCCCGGTGACCGGGGCGGCGGCCGCGCGGCTGGCGTTGCGCGCCCCGGCGGAGGGGCTGGCCGGGCTGGTCCGGGGGTATCAGCGCTGGGTGTCGCCGCTGTTCGGGCCGCATTGCCGTTTCTACCCCAGTTGCTCGGCCTACGCCGTGACGGCGCTGCGCAGGCACGGGCTGGTCAAGGGCGGGGCGCTGGCGGTCTGGCGGCTGGCGCGCTGCCAGCCGTTCTCGCCCGGGGGGGTCGACCACGTCCCGGCGCGCCGGGCGGCCGGCGGGCGCAGCACCGAGCGGGCCGCGAGGGCGGGCGGGTGAGCGATGGGATGGTTTGACTCGATCCTGGCCCCAATCATGTGGGTGGTGGCCTGGATCATGTACGGGGCGCACAAGCTGGGGGTCTTGCTGTTCCTCGGCAACGACCTCGCCTGGATTCTGTCGATCGTGGTGCTAGTGGTGATCATGCGGATCATCATGATACCTTTGTTCGTCAAGCAGATCAAGTCTTCCCGGGGCATGCAACTGCTCCAGCCGGAACTGCAGAAGATCCAGAAGCGTTACAAGGGCAAGACCGACCCGGTCTCGCGCCGGCGCATGCAGGAAGAGACGATGGCGCTGTACCGGTCCCACGGCTCCAACCCGATGAGCGGGTGCTGGCCGGTGCTGGCCCAGTCGCCGCTGTTCTTCGCGCTGTTCAGGGTGCTGTTCAACATCGGCGGCGTGGCTCATGACAGCTACGAGCGCGGCGGCAAGCTGATCGACCACATCGGCCCGATCACCAAGGATGTGGCCCTGGACATCGAGGCGACGCGCCTGTTCGGGGCGCCGCTGTCCTCCACCTTCTTGAATGATGGAACCTGGGGCGGCGCCTCGCCGGTGGCCGTCCGGGTGGTGACGGTCGTCTTGATCATCTTGATGTCGGTCACCACTTTCACCACCCAGCGGCAGCTGACCATGAAGAACATGCCGCAGACGGCGATGGAAAACCCCATGTTCCGGACCCAGAAGATGATGATGTACATGATGCCCGGCATCTTCGCGGTCTCCGGCGTCAACTTCCCGATCGGGGTGCTGATCTACTGGCTGACCACCAACCTGTGGTCGATGGGCCAGCAGTTCATCGTCATCCGGAACATGCCCGCGCCCGGCTCGGAGGCCGAGGCGCGGATGAAGGCCCGCAAAGAGAAGAAGCGGCTGAGCAAGGGGTTGCCCGAGGAGGACGGGCAAGCGTCCGATGCCGACGGCCCGGCCTCGGGCCCGCCCGGCCAGACCCAGCGGGCGCAGCCCAGGCGCACCACCCGCTCGCAACGCCGCTCCGGCCCGTTGCAGGCGGCCAACCCGTCGCCGGCGCCGGGCGACCCGCGGCGGGAGATCGAGCCCTCGGACACGGCGCCGGGCGAGCCGGACGCCAAGCCTGAGGCCGGTCCCGGGGGCAAGCCTGGCCAGAAAGGCGGATCCGGGTCTGGATCCGGGTCTCGGTCTGGATCTGGGTCTGGATCTGGGTCTGGGGCCGCGTCTGGGGCCGGGAAGGCGGGCGGGGCCAAGCCGGGCGGCGGGTCCAAGGCGTCCGGCGGGCAGCGGGCCCAGCCGAAGAAGCAGACCCGCAAAAAACGGAAGTGATCCGTGGCGACGCGGAAGCGAAGGAGAGCGCAGTGAGCGACAGCGAACAGGCTGTGACCAAGCCGGCAGGCGTCGAGAAGCTCGAGGAGGACGGCGAGATCGCCGCCGACTACCTCGAGGAACTGCTCGACATCGCGGACATCGACGGCGACATCGACCTGGACGTCGACCACGGCCGGGCGGTCGTGGCGATAGTCTCGGACGACCCGTTGGACCGCGGCCTCGAGCGGCTGGTCGGGCCGGATGGCGAAGTCTTGGACGCCTTGCAGGAGTTGACGCGCGTGGCCGTGCAGACCAAGACCGGCGAGCGGTCGCGGCTGATGCTGGACATCTCCGGCTACCGGGCCAGGCAGCGCGAAGAGTTGCTGGTGGTGGCGCGCGAGGCGATCGAAGAGGTCAAGGAGAAGAACGTCAACCTGGCGCTGGAGCCGATGAACGCCTTCGAGCGGAAGGTCATCCACGACGCCGTCGCCGAGGCCGGGCTGGTCAGCCAGTCCTCCGGGGTCGAGCCCGAGCGGTACGTGGTCATCAGGCCGGCTGAGTGAGGGACTTCTTCGGCCCGGCGCTGCCCGCGGTCGAACGCCTGGCGGCGCTGCTCGAGTCGGCGGCCGTCGAGCGGGGCCTGATGGGTCCGCGCGAGTTGGAGCGGCTGTGGGACCGGCACCTGGTCAACAGCGGCCTGTTGGCCCCGCTGCTACCGGAGGCGGGCCTGGTGGTGGACGTCGGCTCGGGGGCCGGCCTGCCCGGCCTGGTGCTGGCCATCCAGCGCCCGGACCTGCGGTTTGAGCTGGTCGACTCGATGAGGCGGCGGACCGACTGGCTGGTCGAGGCGGTGGCGGCGCTCGAGTTGCCGAATGTGGCGGTGACGCGGGCGCGGGCCGAGGACCTCGGGGCCAGGGGCGACGCGGCGGCGGTGGTCTCGCGGGCCGTCGCCCGGCTCGACAAACTGGCCCCGTGGACCGCCGGCCTGCTCCGCCCGGGCGGGCTGTTCCTGGCCCTCAAGGGCGCCAGCGCCCAGGCGGAACTGGCCGCCTGCCGCCGGGCGGTCAAGCGGGCGGGCCTGACCGGCGCCGAGGTCCTGCCGCTGCGGGCGGTTCCCGACGGCGACCCGACCTACGTGGTCCGGGCCACTAAACCCGGGTAAACCCGGGGACGGTCCTTTCGTCTCAAACTTGGGGACACACCCTTTCCCATGACGAAAGGACCACGCCGGGTTTGTTGGCGGCGGGGCGGCTTGGTCCAGGACAGCAGGTAGCGGTAATACAGGCCCCGGCGGACGCGGCGGCCGGGCAGGGCGGCGGCGGACGCGGCGCGGACCTCGGCCAGGCTCAAGGACGGCCGGGCCACCACCATGTCCGGGTCGCAGGCCTCCGACTCGAGGATTCCGATCAGCCGGACGATTGGCACTTGGAGACCGACCAGCAGCCAGTCGAGGGGGCTGGCGTTGCGCGCCAGGCCGACCACGCGGAGCCGACCACGCGGAGCCGACCGCCGGGGCGCAGCACCCTTGCGGCCTTGGCCAGGGCCGGGCCGGCCGGCAGGTGATGGAGCGAGGCGACGAAGCTGACCAGGTCGAATGCCTCGGCGCAAGTTCGCACCGACCCACAGTGCATGCGAGGCGCACGCGATATGCTCGCACGCATGGCAATACTTCAAGTTCGCAGGCTGCCCGATGACACCCACCGGATCCTCAAGTCGCGCGCCGCGCGGAACGGACAGAGCCTGTCCGATTATGTGGCGGGCCTGCTTTCTGTGGCAGCCCGGCAGCCGACGTTGGACGAGTTCTTCGACCGCGTCCACGCCCGCGGCGACGTCGACCCCGGCATACCGGCCGCCGCCGTCTTGGAGCGCGAAAGCGCCAGCCAGCCGTGACGGTGGTGATCGACGCTTCACTGCTGGCGGAAATGCTGGTCGGCTCGCCGCTGGGGCGCGTCGCCGAAGCCCGCCTGGTCGCGGAGGGCGATCTCAACCTGCCCGACATCGCCGGACCCCAGACCGCCTCAGTGGCGCGGGGATGGCTTCGAGGGGGGCGGGTGACTGCGATGCGGGCCGGACAGATGATCGAAGATCTGGCGATCCTGCCCGCCCGAGTCTGGCCCACAATCCCGCTGCTGGGGCGCGCCTGGGAGCTGCGCGACAACGCCACGATCTACGATGCCGTCTATGTCGCGTTGGCCGAGCGGCTGGGCGCGAAGCTGTTGACCGGCGACGGGCGCTTGGGGCGCGGCCTGGTCGGGCGGGCCAACTGCGAGATCGTTTGCCTGGCGGCTGGGAGCGAGACCGGCGGCTGACAGGTCGAGCCCGGCGGCGCGGGTGGCCGAAAACTGCGGGCGGAGACGGGGACGCTCACCTGGGCGGACGGCATCGGGCATCAAAGTGGGAGGCCGGGCGGGCTGGGGCGTTGGATGGAGCGGGACGGCCGCCGGACGGCATCGGGCGCCGAAGAGGGAGGCCGGGCGCGCCGACCGTCCCGGCCCCGGCGCGGGTGAAAGGCCCGGTCGGGTCAGTGGCGGAAACCGACCGGGCGGCCGGGCGACCGCGGGATCGGCCCCGTCAGGCGGTCGAGATGCTGGACGGCGGCGGCGAGGGCGTCGATGAAGCGGTCGGCCAAGTCGCTCGTCAGGCCGTTGCGGACGACGATCCGCTGGACGGTCAAGTCCTCCAGGTCGGCGGGCATGGGGTAGGCGGGGACCTGCCAGCCGGCCATGCGCAGGCGGTCGGACAGGTCGTAGAGGGACCACTGGCGGGCCGGGTCGTGGCGCAGCGACCAGGCGAAGACGGGGATGTCGGAGCCGTCGTTCCACAACTCGAACGGCCCCATCTGCCCGATCGCGGCGGCCAGGCGGCGCGAGACGTCCAGGGCGGCGCCCAGGACCCTGGCGTAGCCGGCCCGGCCGAGGCGCCGGAACAGGTAGTACTGCAGCAGGATTTGGGCGCCCGGCCGGGAGAAGTTGAGCGCGAACGTCGGCATGTCCCCGCCCAGGTAGTGGACCCGGAAGACCAAGTCGGCGGGCAGCAGCGACCGGTCGCGCCAGACCGCCCAGCCGACGCCGGGGTAGACCAGGCCGTACTTGTGGCCCGAGGTGTTGATCGAGGCGACCCTGGGCAGCCGGAAGTCCCAGACCAGGTCCGGCTGGCAGAACGGGGCGACCATGGCGCCCGAGGCCCCGTCGACGTGGATCGGCACGTCCAGCCCGGTCCGCTCCTGGAGGCGGTCGAGCTCGGCCGCGATCTGGGCGACCGGCTCGTACATGCCGGTGTAGGTCACGCCCATGATGGCGACCACGCCGATGGTGTTCTCATCGACGTGGCGGTCGAGCCCGGCGCCGTCCAGCGCCTTGTGGTCGAGCGAGATCGGCACGCGCCGGGGCTCGACGTCCCAGTAGTTGCAGAACTTCTCCCAGCGCACCTGGACGGCCGAGGACATGACCAGGTTCGGCTTGTCGGCCTTCTTGCCCTGGCTTCGGCGGCGGTGCTGCCAGCGGCGCTTCAGGGCCAGCCCGCCCAGCATGCAGGCCTCGGAACTGCCGGTGGTCGAGGTCCCGATGGCGCCCTCCGGGTCCGGGGCGTGCCAGAGATCGGCCAGGATCCGCCAGCAGGACTGTTCGATGGCCGCCGTCTGCGGGTACTCGTCCTTGTCGATGGCGTTCTTCGCGAAGGCCTCGGCGTAGAGCCGGTCGGCCTGGCCGTCCATCCAGGTCGTGACGAACGTCGCCAGGTTCAGGCGGGCGTTGCCGTCCAGCATCGATTCGTCGTGGACCAGCTGGTAGGCGGTCTCGGCCGCGAGTTCGTGGTCGCCTAGCCGGTCGCGCGGCGGCGGCGGGGGGTCTGGCTGTGGGCTTGGCGGGGCGGGGTCTGGGCTGTTCGGCATCGGAGGCTCCTGGGTCTCGGTTTTCGCCGTACCCCAGTTTGCACCCTTTGCACGATGCCGTTCGCGCGGTGCCGTTCGCGCGGTCGGCCCCGGGGCCGCGTTTGGGCGGCGGAAGGAGGGTCGGCATCACTTCAGGATTCTTGCGGGCGCTTGGCGCGGGTGGCCGATGTTTCACGTGAAACAATCGCCTGAGTCGGCGGCCGTCCCGGCGTGGGTTGTCGGCTGGCGGGGCGGGCCCTTAGGTGAGTTGCGCGATGCCTTGGAGGTTCATCCGCTCAGTGCGGGTGATTCCGAGCGCGGAGCGCAGTTCGACCGTCACGACCAACGGCGTTGCGCCGAAGTCCTGCCACTCGCATTGCCAGCCCTCGTCTTCGCCGCCTTGGCATTGGGTGTCGCGGTCGCGGCGCTCGGCCGGGTCGAGGCGCCAAAACAGGATCAGGGCGGCCGACTCGCCGTGGTGGACCGTCACCGGCGGGCGGGCGGTTGCGACCGTCCCGGCCGGAGCCCAAGGCGCGATCTCGATGGTGGCGCGGGGCTCGGCATCGTCCATGATCACGAGGGTCCCGGGCAACTGGCCGTCTTGCCCGAAGTCGCCGTGGGAGACGTAGACGGCGTCGGGCTGGATGTCGCAGTAGAGGTCGTGGATCGGGGGTGAGGCCTCGGGCGGGTCGGTTTCGACCTCGAGGCAGCCGTCGACTCGGACCGATTGGACGGTCAGGGCGGGCCAGCCCTTGGGATGCAATTCGGACTCGATGACGACGTCGGTCAGCGCGCCGTCTTCGGGGGAAGTGATCGAGGTGCCCGATACGCCGGTCCAGGAGGTCACAGACGGATAGGCGAGGTCGCGTCCGAACCAGCCGGCCGCGAACAGGCCTGTCAGGGCCAGGGCGCCCAGGAGCGCGCGGCGGCCCGAGCGTCGGGGGGTGATGGCGTCGTAGGGGGAGGCGGGCGGCGGGCCAGCTGGGGCTTCGAGCGGCTGGCTCGGGCGACTTGAGTTGACCGGCGGGCTGGTGTCTGACATAGTTCTAATGTACTATGACATTGATACAAACGCAAGGAGTTGACATGACGCGGGTGGGCGCCATCGGAGGGATCGCGGTCGTGCTGCTCGGCGCGATCGCCGGTTTGGTCGCGTATTTCCTGATCCGCAAGCCCAAGCCGGCGGACGTGGCCTGGCTGGCCGGCGGCGCCGTGCCGAGTGCCGATGCGGCCGCCTTCTACCGCTCCTATCTGCGCCGCCAATTGCGTTTCCGGGGGGTCGGCGGGTTGATCGGGGTGGCCTTCGCGTTGATTCTGTCGGTGCGCTACGGCGGCGGGCTGACTTTCTTCGCGGGCGGCGCTCCTGTTCCCTTGGCGGACTGCTTGTTCATGGGGATGGCCGGGGTCATCGTGGGCGGACTGGCGGCCGAGTCGTATCGGATCGGCGCTGGTCCGGGGCGGGCTGGGTGGTCCGGGGGGCCGGGTGCGGTTTCTTCGGAGTCCTGGCGGAGCGCCGGGGCGGAGTCGAGAACTGCGCCGGCCGAGGACGCCCCGCCCGAGCCGCCGCGCGACCGGCCGGTCGGCTCCGAGGAGGCCGTCCCGTGCGGTGAGGAAACGGTCAGCCAGGCGCTCTTGGCCGAACGCGGCCACTTCGCCCCGGCCGGAGTGGTGTTGGCGGCACGGGCGACGTTGGCGGCATCGGCGGTGGTCGCCCTGGTGAACGCCGTGACCGGGTTCGGCATCGGGGCCGTCGTGGTAGTCGTCATCTGCGCCGTCCCGGCTGGTCTGGCCGAGTGGACGCAACGGGCCGTCCGCGATCGCCGCCGACTGGTCTTGCCGCCCGAGGTCATGGCCGCCGACGAGGCTGTTCGCCGCTTCGCCGGGCGGGCCACGGCCTGGCTGGAACTGGCCATCGGCCTGCTGGTGGTAGGCCAGGTCTTGCCGGTCGGCGATTTCCCGACCCCCGTCATTGTGGCCGAATCCGTCCTCGGCTTCGCCTCCCTCGGGTTGTCGATATGGGCTTTCTTGCGCTCCCGCGTCCGGGCGCCGCGGGCCTTGCGGCGGTCATGGCCGAGCGGTCCCGGACCGGGGGGGAGCCTGATCGGTCCCGGCAGTCCGCCGCCAGCGCCTAAGGGGGCGGGCGGCGGCGGTGTCGCTGGCCGACCTTTGGCGGTGCGTCCGGCCGGCCCGGGCGCGCCGGGGTCGGCGCCGGTCGGGGCTAAGTCGGCGCTGGCGCCGGAGCCGAGCGCGGCCCAGGTTCCGGCGGAGCCGGACGGGCCGTCGGGGCGTCCGGGGCCGGATCGGTCGGCGGTAGACCAGTCCCCCGGCGCGGCCCGGACGGGCCCCGTCGCCTCGGTGCCGGCCGCGCCCGCCGCTACTGGCGGTTTGGCGTTCCCGGCTCCCAGAGCCGCGCGGGCGAATTCCGGCGGGGCGGTCGAGCTTGGTGCGGGGAGCGCGGGGGCGTTGTCGTCCGCGCCGACCTCGGTGGGTGTCGCTGCCCTCGATTTGCCGGTCGCGAGGCGCGGCGCTTCCGCGCGGCCCAGCGATGGACCCGATGCGCTCCGAGCGGTCGGGTCCAGGTCATACCAGTTCCGGGCGGCTGAGTCGGCGGGGAGCCCTGTGTCGTCTACGGCCGCCCCCGTCAGCCCCGCCCAATCCGGGCCGGGTCCGCGAGGCGCCCAGGTCGCTGACGGACCGCTGGGTCCGGCCGCCGGAGCGGCCGTTGGGACGGCGTTCGAAGGCGGACCGGTGTGATAGTCCGGGTCGACCATGCCTCGCCGGTGCCGATCTTCGAGCAACTGCGTTCCCAGATCGCGCGCTTGATCGTCTCCGGGCAACTGGCCGCCGGGACGCGCCTGCCAGCCATCCGCCACCTGGCGACCGACCTGGGGACCGCGCCCGGAACGGTCGCCAAAGTCTATG
Organism: Bifidobacteriaceae bacterium; assembly: GCA_031257375.1. Classification (GTDB taxonomy): domain Bacteria; phylum Actinomycetota; class Actinomycetes; order Actinomycetales; family WQXJ01; genus JAIRTF01. The sequence continues at coordinate 6,442 of JAIROU010000313.1, read as the reverse complement.
AAGCCCTGGCCCGCGAGGGACTCGTCGTCTCCGCGCGCCGCCACGGGACCACGGTGGCTGAACTGCCCCGGTCAGACGGAGCCGCCGCTGAAGCGTCCGCCGCCGTCGAGCAGGCGGCGGACGCGCTGGCGCTGATCGCGCGACAGGGGAATCTTGATCTTGAGACGGCCCTCGGCCTAGTCAGACACGCCTGGGCGCGGATGGCCTGACGGGGAGCGGTCGCCAGGGGTGGGGTCTGAGGGACGGCAACGGGCGGGACCGGTCGGAACTCATCGTGGCCCGGGCGAACGCGCGGAACGCGGGCTGGCGGATCCGGCGGCCACCCTCCTGCGCCCAGAATTCACGGCCACAGTCAGCGCCGGAGCCATTAGGGACGGGACGCGACGGGGGGTGAAGCTCAGGCCCGGAGGCCGGTTGAGTCGCGCCGTTGGCCGCGTCGAGCGCGCCCACAGGGTCGGGGGAGGCAGCGGGCGTCGGGTCGTGGGTGGCGGGTCGGGCCGCGCGGCCGGTGTTTCACGTGAAACATCGCCCTCCTCGAGCGGCTGCGGCGCAGTTCGCGTAGCTGCGGTGGCCTGCGGCTTGGTGTGTCCCTTCAAGGCACGAGAGCCTGTTCCCAAATCCCGCACCGGCTGCGGCGCACCGGCCCCAAATGCCTCACGGTCTTGGAGGCGCTTCAGCGCGGCCACGCAGGTCGAGACGTGGCGCTGCCCCGCAGGTCAACATGCCAGGCACCCTCCAAAGCAAGGGCTTTCCGAACCGAGACGCATTCGTCTTAGCGCGGAAAGACCCTTCAGCCCGGCGGCCGGAAACCAGCCGGTCAGGCGCCCGGCGCACGCCGCCGATCTGCCCGGCCACTTTGCGCGGCCCATCCGGCGCGTCCCCACGCCGACGGTCACGTCGCCGCGCGTGTCGCGTTGGCCCGGTGGCCGGGCGCCAGGCCGGTGGCCCGGGCCGGGCGCGCTCGGTCGCCGTCGGGCCGGGATCGTCCCCCGGGCTGGCAGGAGGACCTCGGATGGGCATCGTCCTTGAGGCAACTCCACCCGCCCGCTGACGCGGTCGCGTCGGTCGGTGGACTTATGGCGCATGGCATGGGCTCGCGATATGCCTATGCGTATGGCAATACTTCAAGCTCTTGGCTACCCGATGACACCCCCCGAACCTCAAGTCGCGCGCCGCGCGCGACGGCCAGGGTCTGTCCGATTATGTCGCCGGCCTGCTCGCCGGGGCGGCTCGGCAGCCGACCTTGGATGAGTTCTTCGACCGCGTCCGCGCCCACGGGGACGTCGAGCCAGGCATCGCGGCCGCCGACATCTTGGAGCGCGAACGGGCAAGGCGGCCGTGGCCGTTGTGATCGACGCCTCGGTGCTGGCTGAATCTCTGGTGGGCTCGGCGCTGGGCGCGTCGCCGAAGCCCGCTTGGCTGCCGAGGCGATATCAACCTACCCGGCATCGCCGGACCGGAGACGGCCTCGGTGGCGCGGAGATGGCTTCGAGGCGGGCGCGTGACGGGGGCCCGGGCCCGGCAGATGATCGAGGACCTGTCGATCCTGCCCGTCCGAGTCTGGCCCACCGGACCGTTGTTGGCGCGCGCCTGGGAACTGCGTGACAACGCCACGATTCATGGTGCCGTCTATGTAGCGGTGGCCGAGCGGCTAGGACGGCGGTCAACAACCGCCGTCCGACCGTGCCCGCGAGGTGCAGCCGAAGGCTGACCAGCGGAAACTCCCCACCTACGGCGTGGCCCCAGGCAATAGGCGCTGCTTACGGCCTAGGATGCCGGCTTTTTCGCCGGCGTGCTAGGCATGAAACTGTTGACCGGCGACGGGCGCCTCGGGCGCGGGCTGGCCGGTCGGACGAATTGCGAGATCGTGTGCCTGGGCGTCGGGAGCGCTGGCGGCGGTTGACAGGCCAAACCCGGCGGCGCGGCATCGTCCAAATGACGCCGAGCCCCCAACGGGCTCGGGCCGTCCGGGTCCGGGAGCTGGGCGGGGGAAGCGACCCAAAGCTTCGGGCGGGGACGGAATTGGGGCCGGGCGCCGGGTGGAACCAGGCACGCCTGATGGCGGCCGGGCGATGGCGCGAGGGCGCCCGAGCAGCGCCACGGGCGACCCCCGCAAGTGTGCCGTTGTCGGTGTACACTGGGGTATACATCTCGACAAGGGGGCGGTATGCGGACCGTTGGGGTCAAGGAGTTCCGGGCCGGTCTGGCCGAGCACATAGGGGCGGGCGAGTTGGTGAAGGTGACTCGCCACGGGGAGGTGGTCGGCTTGTTCGTGCCGCAGGGAACACGCCGAGAGTTCGATCCAGAAGCGTTCCGTGCCGCCAAGGCCGCGCTGGAGGCCCAACTGGAGGAACACGGCGCAGACCCGGACGACCTGATCCGGGAGTTCGAGGACCTGAGGCGCCAACCGCGATGAACGCGGTTCGGTCTTTGGTTTTGGACGCGAACATTCTGGTGCGGGGAGTCTTGGGCGCACGGGTGGGCGGCTTGGTGGAACGCTACGCCGGAGCGGTCCAGTTGTTCGCTCCAGATGTCGCTTACGCGGAGGCGCGCTGGCACTTGCCGAAGCTGATGGCGCGGCGGGGAATCGGAGCCGATGAGGCGGTCGCCACCCTTGAGGAGTTCGCCCGCGCCGTCGCCTTCCTGGACGGCGCCGAGTACCGCCAGTTTGAGCATGAGGCCATGGCGAGGATCGGTCGGCGCGATCCGCGCGATTGGCCGGTCCTGGCGGCCGCCTTGGCGCTCGGTTGCCCGATCTGGACGGAAGACCAGGGCTTTTTCGGGGCCGGTGTGCCCACCTGGACAACCGACCGCGTCGAGATCTTTCTCAATGATCGCCGATGGCCCCGATAGGCCGGCGCGGGGCGGCTTTGAGGCGGCCGGGCGCCCGATGCCGCGTCAGCGCGGTAGGCGCGCATGACGCCCGCGTTCGCCCGGGCGAGGCCGACCCCTTCCGCGAGGCGTCGTTCGGCGGTGCCGGGATTGGCCCGTGGCCGGGTCGGGGGCGCTGGCCACGACGATCCGCTTGACCTGCTGATCGCCCTGGAAGTAGTCGGGATTCGCGCTCAATTCCAGGCGGTCGCCGGGCAGATCGATTGAGTCGGACTCGTAACGCCCGGCGCTGGTCGGGTGCTTCCGGAAGGTTTCGCCCTTTGTCCGGTTCCGTCGGCGCGGCTCGCCGAGGGCCACGCTTGGGCGGTTGATGGCGGGCGGGCGTCACTTCAGGGTTCTCTCGGCCACTCGGCGCGGGCGGTCGATGTTTCACGTGAAACAGTCGCCTGAGTCGGGGGTCGGCCCGGATCGGGCTGGCGCGGCAGTGGTTGGCCGCGCCGCTCGGCGCGGGCTGTCGAAGGCGCTGGTCGTGGCTTGCCAGGGATGGAGTGGAGCGCGGTTAGGCGAAGCTGTCCCAAACCAATCCCGCCCCAGACGGCTCAAGCCACTCACGGTCTGGCCACAAGGCGGGCGTTTCCGTAGGCCATGTCGAGCGTCAAGACTGTCGCCGCGCGGTACACGTCGCCCTCCCGATCAATGCTGAGGGCAAGATCGGCCCGGGTGATGTCTTCCAGGCACAGCGGCACAAGAAGCTGCAGGCGCCCGGCGTCTGAGTCGTCTGGGGTCTTCCAGTAGAACTGAGGCACCGCCGTCTTGTAGTTCTGTTCCACTCGGAACTTGGCGTGTTCGATGGCCTGGCGCACCGCCTCTGTCCGTCGGCGGTCGTCGTCGCGCAGTGCGGCCGGGAAGCGGTCAACGTGTTGATTGACGATGTGCTTGTACTGCACGCGCAAGTCGAGGTCGGTGTCATAGAGGAGATCGGCGGGGTGGTCGAAGTAGGTGGCCCTGTCAGGGAGGCGTCGAAACACCATGAGCTGAGAGTCGCTCCTAGGGCAGAAGGCCTGCACATAATAGGGCTGGGGGTCACGCGAAGGGTTGACGTCATACTTGGGACGGTTTGGGGCCAGATGACCATAAATGGCCTCGTAGTGGATTGTCGCAAGCCCTGTGTTGAAGACGGCCCGGCGCTCGTCTCCCTCACCCAATTCGGCAACCTTGTCTTGGTACCAAGCGCGCCGAAACGTGTAGTTGAGGTAGGTGCGGAGGATGGGGAACGGCCGGTCAGGCTTGTCTCGCTGAAAGCCCCACTGCTCAGGCTGGGCGAGATTCGCCAGGTCGAGCCATCTTTGCCTGGGGACGAAGGCGTAGGCGCGGAGTAACACCGTGCGCCTTTCGCTTGGGTGAAGCGGGGCCAACGGTCACAGCCCTTGGTGTCGCATCGCTTCGGCGACGGCAGCAGCCTAGCAGCACCGATCAAGTTGGAAGTCTCGCCGGGGCGTGTGGGGGTGGCGGAGCCTCGGCGGGCGGCGGGCCGCGGAACGCTGGGACGGCGGCGGCGCCGGCGGGCGCGGCCGGGCGGTTGGGGGATGGGAGCGCGGTGTCGGCGGCCCCGGAGCCGGCCTTTGGGCGTCGAGGCTGCGATTCCATCTCGGGGCGGTTTCCGAAGCCCCGGGTCGGAGCGGCTTCGGCGGCCGGGCGGGGGGATGGGATCGCAATCGCGGCGGGCGCGGCCCGCCGAAAAAGAATCAAATCGCAGCCTCGGCTGTCCCGGGGCCGGCTTTAGGCGGGGAGGCTGCGATCCTATCTCTGCGCGGGGCTCCGACGAGGCGCGCGGCGGGGCGGTGGGCGCGCAGGCGGCGTTGTCACGCGAAACAGGCCCCGCGGGACGCCTGATGTGGGGCGAACCGTGCGGGCTGTGTGCGACCGGATCTGGGGGAGGCGCCGGGGAGGACCGCTGGGCCGTCAGCGGCCTGGCTGCGCCCGGGCCGGACGCGGCCGACCTCGGCTCCTGGGCGGGTGGGCGAGCGGCGGCCCGGTGTCAGACCCTAGCTATCAGGCCAACGGCGGCGCCGGCGGGCGGGTCGATGGCGCCGCCATCATCACCCAGCACACCACCATCGCGCCGTGCCCCGGGGGTTCCTCGGGGCGGCTCACCCGAGCCGCCCGGCGGCGGACGTCTCCCCAGGGGGTCGGCGCCTGGCGGGCCGAGGCCACCGACCGATCCGCCGGGACGGGGCACGGCATTGAGGCGCGGGACCGGCCTGGCCCAACTTCCGGGCCGCACCGCCGACTGCGGCGCCCCGGGGCCGGGACGGCGGCGTGGCGCTGGAGATGCGTGGGCGGCATCGGACATCGGTGGCGGACGGTCGGGGAAGGGCCGGTGGTTACAGTGTCGGACCTACCCGGCATACTTGTGGGGTGCCTTTGCAAGACCCAACCGGGACCGTCGTTTCACGTGAAACATCGGCGGCGGCCAGCGACACACCGCTGGGGGACCAGGCCGCGCTCGACGCGGACCGGCGGCTCCGGCTGCGCGGGAAGGTGTTTCCCCGGCCGCCCGCCACGCGGGTGATCGCGGTGGCGAACCAGAAGGGCGGGGTCGGGAAAACCTCGACGGCGGTCAACTTGGCGGCCGCTTTGGCGAGCGGCGGGCTGCGGGTGCTGGTGGTGGACGCCGACCCGCAGGGCAACGCCTCGACCGCGCTGGGCGTGGAGCACCGCGACCGGGCCGCCTCGGTCTACGACGTGCTGCTGAGCGGGCGGCCGCTGGCGGACGTGATCGTCGCGAGCCGCGAGCAGGAGAACCTGTGGTGCGCGCCGGCCGTGATCGACCTCTCCGGGGCCGAGGTCGAACTGGTCAACGAGCCGAAGCGGGAGTACCGCCTGCACGAGGCGATCGGAGACCTCAGGCGGCACCGGCGCAGGACCGGGGGCGACCGGCTCGACTACATCGTGATCGACTGCCCGCCGTCGCTGGGGCTGTTGACGCTGAACGCCCTGGTCGCTGCCAAAGAGGTCCTGATCCCGATCCAGTGCGAGTACTACGCCCTGGAAGGCCTGTCGCAGCTGCTGCGGACGATCAGCCTGGTCGCCCAATCCCTCAACGCCGGGCTGGCGGTCTCGGCCATCTTGCTGACCATGTACGACGCCCGCACCAACTTGGCGCACGACGTGGTCCGCGAGGTCAAGCAGCATTTCCCGAGCCAGGTCATGCGCACCACCATCCCTCGGTCGGTCCGAATCGCGGAGGCCCCCGGCTTCGGCCAGACCGTCATCACTTACGACCCCGGTTCGACCGGCGCGCTGGCCTATCTGGAGGCCGCCCTCGAACTGGCTGAACGCAGCGGAGGCGACCATGGCTGAACGCAGGACTGGGCTGGGCAAAGGACTTGGGGCGCTGATCCCGCCGGTGACGGATTTTGGGAACGATGCCGCCGCGGGGGTCGAGGGCGCGGGCGGCGGGTCGGGCGGCCGGGCCGGCCAGGGACGAGGTTCGGGCGGCGGGGCCAGGCGGAGGCGCCCGGTCGACCTGTTGTTCAACTCCTCGGACGGGCCGGCCGCGCCGGACCCGGCGGGGGCGCAAGCCGCGCCGGCCGGGCGGGCCGGCGGG
>JAIROU010000251.1 GCA_031257375.1 Bifidobacteriaceae bacterium | reverse complement strand
GCCACAAACCCGCAATCCGGCACTTGGACAAGGTCGGCGAGGCGCGAATTGCAGGTTTGACACCGATCTGCCCCGCCGCAGGCCCGGTTCCCGGGGCAGATCGGCCACAAACCCGCAATTGGGCAATCCGGCCCCGGGGCGAAGGAGCCGGCCGACATTTGGGCGGGCCGGACCGGACTTGGGCCGGCTCGGGTCGCAGGGCGCGCGCGGGCGGACGCGCAACCTCAGTGCTCTGAAGACCGACCCCGGCCACGCTCCGCCCAAGGACGATTGAGCGCCGCCATTCGGGAGAGTCTGCTTTCGGGTTTGGGGCAAGGTATCTTTGTGCATGGCCGTGCGCCGCCAGCGGACCACGGAGCGCCATATCCACCAGCCCAGCAAAGGACCCAGAACCATGATCTCCCGCGCGAATAGGACCCTGGCCGGCGTGGTCGCCGGCGCCGCCCTCATGCTCGGCCTGACCGCCTGCGGCGGCGAGGACGACAAGTTGAAAGTCTGCACCAACCCGCCCTACGCGCCGTTCGAGGACACCGACGGCGACCAAGTGGTCGGCTTCGACATGGACCTGACCGCCGAGGTCGCCAAGGACCTGGGCAAAGAGATCGAGTTCGTGGTGACCGTGTTCGAGTCGATCGAGTCCGGCGCCTCCCTCGACACCGGCTCGTGCGACATCGGCGCCAGCGCCCTGACCATCACCGAGGAGCGCGAGGCCAAACTCGACTTCTCCCAGCCCTATTACGAAACCACCATGGGCCTGCTGGTCAAGGCCGACTCCGGGATCTCGACCCTGGCGGACTTGGAGGGCCAGCCGGTCGGCGTCCAGCAGGGCACCACCGGCGAGGACTGGGCCAACCAGCAGCCCGAATTGACCGAGATCCGCCAGTTCGAGGGCCTCGGCGACCAGGTGACCGCGCTCAAAGCCGGCGACGTGGCCGGGATCTTCAACGACGAGCCGACCCTGACCCCCTACCAGGACGAGGGCTTCAAGGTCGTTTCCAGCTTCGCCACCGGCGAGCAGTTCGGCTTCGCCGTCAAACAAGGCAACACCGAACTGCTCGACCAGATCAACAAGACCCTCGACCGCCTCAACTCGGACGGCACCTACGAGGAGCTCCTGGCCAAGTGGTTCGCCGCCGAATGACCCGCCCGCGACCTTGACCGAGACCATCCCGCGCCAGCGCCCGTCCAACCAGCCCGCACATGGCGCCAGGCGCCGCGTGCGGCTCGTCGGGGCCGCCGCCGGAGAGCGGGGGGCGCCATGACCGTCGCCCGGCTGGCGGCCATGTACGCGCCTTGGCTGGCGGTCTCCCTGGCCGCGCTGGCCCTGACCGGCCGCGCGGGCGCCTATCGCAGCGACCGCGCCCGCGCCTGGGCGGCGGGGCTGGCGGTGGTGTTGGTGGCCTACCCGGTCGGCGTCCTGGCGGCCCCGAAATGGCCGACGGCGATGGTCTACCTGGTCCCGGCGGTCGGCGCGGCGCTGTCGTTGGCGCTGTTGGCGGCCGGTTTGGCGGGCCTCGCGCGGTCCCGCCGGGCCGCCGATGCCGTCCAGCCGCCCGACCGGACACGCCCGGCTCCGCTGTCAGGCCAAGCCGCCGATGCCGTCCAGCCGCCGCCCAGCCCCGGCGAGCTTCCGGCCGGGCGGACCGGTCTCGGTCGCCGGACGGCATCGGACAAATTGGCCGCCGAACCCCCGCTCGACCGGGCCGAACCCGCGGCCGGGCGCGGCGGCGCGGGTCTGGCGGCGGCATCGGGCAAAACGGTGACGGCCGGGGCCAACCCTGTGCTCCTGACGGGAGGACGGCGGCGCGGGCTGCCGCCGCGCGGGCGGGCGGCCGTGGTCCGGGGCCTGCAATACGGCGTCCTGTTCGGGGCGGTGTTGGTGCTGGCGCTGGCGACCGACTGGGAACTGATGTCGGAACGGCTGTTCACCTTGGCGGGGCTGCGCAAGGCCGGGCCGCGGATCATCCCGGACTTCTTCAACACCGTCCGCTACACCCTCGGCGCGTTCGTCGTCTCGCTGTCGCTGGGCACGGTCCTGGCGCTGATGAAGCTGTCCAGCGCGCGGCTCTACCGGGGGCTGGCCACCGCCTACATCGAATTCTTCCGGGGCCTGCCGGCCCTGATCGTGGTGTTCGCGGTGGCCTACGGCGTCCCCATGGCGCTGGGCGTGACCATCCCGACCATCTCGCTGAAAGCGGCCGTGGCCCTGGGCTGCGTGTCGGCCGCATACATGGCCGAGTCGATCCGGGCCGGCATCCAGGCGGTGCCGAAGGGCCAGATCGAGGCCTCGCGCTCGCTCGGCATGTCGCACGGCCAGACGCTCAAATCGGTCGTCATCCCGCAGGCCTTCAGGATCGTCCTGCCGCCGGTCACCAACGAGATCATCTTGCTGACCAAGGACACGTCGCTGGTCTACGTGATGGGCTTGGCGACCCGCGAGTACGAGTTGACCAAACTGGCCCGCGAGACCCTGTCCGTGCCGGAGGGCGGCCTGACCGCCCTGTTCGGGATCGGCGCCTGTTACCTGATCATCACCCTGCCGCTGGGATTCCTGGTCCGGCGCATGGAACGCGGCTTCGGGAAGGCCAAATCATGACCGCCAGCGCGCCCGCCTCTCCCCGCCCGCCGGCCGGCCGCCCCGTGATCGAAATCTCCGGCCTGCGCAAGTCGTTCGGCCCCGCGGCGGTGCTCAAGGGCATAGACCTGACCGTCAACGCCGGGGACGTGGTCTGCGTGATCGGGCCGTCCGGCTCCGGCAAGTCGACCCTGCTGCGCTGCGTCAACCTGCTGGAACGGCCGACCGCCGGGTCGATCAAACTGCTCGGCGTCGAGGTGACCGATCCGGACGTCGACATCGACCGCGTGCGCACCCACGTCGGCATGGTCTTCCAGTCCTTCAACCTGTTCCCGCACAAGACCGTGATGGGCAATCTGACCATGGCCCAGCGCCAGGTCCTGGGCCGTTCCGAGGCTCAGGCGCGGGCGGTGGCGCTGCGCAATCTGGAGCAGGTCGGCCTGGCCGACCGGCTTGACGCCTATCCCGCCCAGTTGTCCGGCGGCCAGCAGCAGCGGGTGGCCATCGCGCGGGCCTTGTCGATGGACCCGGCCATGATGCTGTTCGACGAGCCGACCTCGGCCTTGGACCCGGAGTTGGTCGGCGACGTCCTGGCGGTGATGCGGGACCTGGCCGAGTCCGGCATGACCATGATGGTGGTGACGCACGAGATGGCCTTCGCCCGCGAGGTCGGGGACCGCGTGGTCTTCATGGACGACGGCCAGGTGATGGAGGAGGGCCCGGCCGCCCAGGTCATCGGCTCGCCCCGGACCGAGCGGGCGCGGGTCTTCTTGCACCGGGTGCTCAACCCGACCGCCGTGGACGAGTCCGAATTGGGCCAGACCGAGCCGCCCCAGCCCGGCGACCCCGACTACCGCCCGCCGCCCGCCGGCCACGGCCGGGCGGGCAGGCCCGGCGACGGCCGGTCCGATGGCGAGGGCCACGTCCCGCTGACCGTCCGCTAACCGCGCGCGTCCGGGCCGCGCGGCGGCCGTCCGGTCACCGCCCGGTCACCCGCGCCGCTTCACCCGGCCAAACATGGCGCCTGGCGCCGTGTTTGGTTTCCCCGGCGTGGCGCCTGTCGGGGCGGCGCGACTTGCACGATGCCGTCAGCCCGGTGACGTGGCCAGCGTTCCAGCCCCAGCCCCGCGCCGCAGCGACGTTCCTGTCCCACCCGCGGGCCGCCGGGCGCCAGATTCCGGCCGCGCCGTCACGGCCCCGGGTTCCACGCGGACGGTGCAGCGCATCCGTTTTGTCCAACGAAACCGTACTACAATATTGCCGTGTTGTTCATCCATCCCCATGCCCGCTCGCATGGGGTCGGGGACGACGACATCGCCGAGGCGTTCAAGACCGGCGTCCAGTCCGCAGTCTTGCTGGAGGGCAGCGCCCCGCCCAGATGGCTCCTGGCCGGATTCGACACCGCCGGGCGATGCGTCGAACTGGTGGTGGTCGAAGTGGAGGCCGAGTCCCACCTCGCGATCCACGCGATGCCGGCGCGCAAACAAACCCTCGCCCAGATTCGGAACACACGAAGGAGGTCACGATGACGAAGTTCAAGGACCGCTCCGGGCGGCCCATCACCGATGAGCAGGTCGCGTCCTGGGCGCGTCAGGCCGAGGACGGGTTCCCCGGCGCCCGGTTCACCAATCCGCCGGTGGGGCGGCCGCCGCTGGGCGGGCGGGGGCCGTCCCCCGCCCGCTCGGTGCGCCTGCCGCCCTCCATGGACCGGGCAGTGGTGGCGCTGGCCCAAGCTGAGGGCGCCACCCCCAGCGCCGTGATCCGCGAGGCCGTGGCCGAGTACCTGTTTTCCCGCGCTTAGGGCTTGGGCGAAGAATTATCGCTACGCGGCGCGCCCTGGGCGGGCGCCTGGCGGCCAGTGGCCAACGGCCCGCTTGGCCTTAGCCCTCTTCCCGCCTTCGCGTCGGCTGATCGGAACGTTGCCCTGGCATTGCCGGCGGGCTCTGGGCCAGCGGTGGTGGCTTGTATAGTTGTGGGGTTTGACCGGCCCGGTGCGGGCGCCCGTCGCGGGGGCGGTGGGCGGGCGCCGGGTTTCGCCCCCGTGGTTAGGATTCCCGATGACGCGCGCGACGTTGGCCTTGTCGGCCGCTGCCGGGTCTTCGGCTGCCGCGTTGGTCCCGCGAGGGGGCCGGTGGTGAGCGCGCCGGGTTCGGAGCGGGTTTGGCCGGTGTTGGTGGCCGGGCGTTACGAGGTGTTGGAGGTTCTCGGGTCGGGCGGGTTCGGGTCGGTGTTCAAGGCCGTGGACCGGGACTTGGGCCGGGTTGTGGCGGTCAAGGTCGGCGACCGGGTGGACGGGCTCGACCAGGAGTCGGCGGCCAGGTTCGGGCGCGAGGCGCGGGCGGCCGCCGGGTTGCGCCATCCGTCGATCCCCACGATCCATGACGCGGGCCGGGAGGGCGAGGTGGTGTTCTCGGACGGGTCGTCGCGCTGGTTCCCGTACATCGTCATGGAGTACGTCGACGGGCCGGACTTGAAGACCCTGGCCCGGTCGGGGGTGGGCGCCGAGTTGGCGGTCCGGGTGGTGTTGGACGTGCTGTCGGCCCTCGAACAGGCCCACGCCCAGGGGGTGTGGCACCGGGACGTCAAGCCCGCGAACATCGTGGTCCCCGCCGATGGCCCGGCCAAGCTGGTGGACTTCGGGATCGCGAAAGTCCGGGACGCGACTTCCTTGACGGCTGGGGCGCAGCCGGCCACTTACGTGTACGCCAGCCCGGAGCAGATCGAGGGGAACCGGCCGGTCGACGGGCGCACCGACCTGTACTCGGCCGGCTGCGTCCTGTACGAGTTGCTGACCGGCCGGCGCGCGTTCGACGGCGACTCCCTGCCGTCGGTCGCCCTGGCCCATTTCAACACCGTCCCGCGCCCGCCCGCCGAACTGGACCCCCGCCTGCCCCAGGGCTTGAGCGACGCGGTCATGAAAGCCATCGCCCGCGACCCCGCCGACCGGCACCAAACCGCCGCCGAGTTCGCCCACGCCCTGCGCGCCGCCATCCCCCCACCGGTCCCACCGCCGCACCCCTCAGCCCCGCCCGCAGCGCGCCCCGACCAGCCGGGACCGCCCGCCGCCCCGGCGTACCCAGCGGCGACCCAGCCAGGACCAGCCGCGCCGGAGGCGTGGCCAGCCCAATCGGCAGGGCGCCCGCCCGACCCGGCCACCCGGCCGTACACCACGACCTCCCAACCGACCGAGGCCGTCCCGCTGCCGCACCAGGCCGCGCCACCTGGATACCCCGCCCACCCCGACCCGCCCACCCGGCCGCACGCCTGGAGTTCCCAGCCCACCGCGGCCGTCCCGCCCCCGGCCGGCTGGGCCTACCCGTCCGGGCACGGCCCAAGCCCATACTCCCCGGCCACACGGCCTGTCCCGCCCCGGCGTAACAAAGCCAGGCGCAACGCCGCTTGGGCGGCCGCCGCCGCGGTCGGGCTGGTCGCCGCCGTCCTCGCCGCCACACTCGCGATCCCCCCGCTGCGCCAAGCCACCTGGGACCGGACCACGCCGCCAGCGCCCATCACCGGGCCTAAGACCGACAAGGCCGACCAAAAGGGCGGCGAGCCCACCGGCCCGCCGGTGACAATCAACTGGTGGTCCACCGATCCAGCCTTGTCGCAAGCCGCCACCGCCTTCAACGCCGCCCATGAGCATGTGCAGATAAAGTTCGAGCAGTTTGCTTATGCGGATTACGTAACCTATCTTGACACTGTCGTCGCCTTGGGCGAATCGCCTTGTCTGGCACAGATGGACGACTCGACCCTGAACAGGTACCTGTCTTCGGGCCATCTCGCGGACGTGACCGAACATGTCTCTGACGCCAGGGCCGAATTCCCTGAATGGGCTTGGGGGACCGTCTCACTGGGGGATTCGGCCTTCGGCGTGCCCCTGCGTTCCGGCACCATGGCGCTGCTCTATCGAGCCGACCTTTTCCAGCAGTACGGCTTGGAAGTGCCGACCACTTGGGCTGAGTTCAAGGCCGTCGGCCAAAAGCTGCGGGCCGCTGATCCGAACAAGTACATCGCTAATCTGCCGGACGTCGACAGCTATTCGGGTTACGCCCGGCAAGCCGGGGCCAGCTGGTTCTCCGCCGCCGACGGCGCCTGGCAAGTCACGATCGACTCCCCGGCCAACGCCGAGGTCGCCGAGTTCTGGCAGTCGATGGTCGACGAGCGACTGGTCTCGACTTTCCCGTCTTGGAGCGATGATCTTGTTGACGCCTGGGCTGACGGCACGGTGGTGGCCGAGGTGGGCGCAGCTTGGACGGCTGGCCTGCTTGAATCGGTGGCCGCGGGATCATCGGGCAATTGGGCCGTCGCCCCAATGCCGAAGTGGGGCGGTTCTGACGCTGTCGGAAGCACCCACGGGTCGGCCCTGGCTGTTCTGCCGGGCTGCCCGCACCCGAAGGAGGCCGCCGAGGCGGCCGTATGGCTCGCGACCAGCCCGGAATCGGTCGACGCCCTGATCGATGCCGGGATCTATCCGGCCTCGCTCGAAGGCCAGAGGCTGGCGGCCGCGAGCGGCGGGGTCGCCTTCTTTGGCGGCCAAGCGATCTTCGAGGTCTTCGCCGCCGAATCGCCCAAGGTCAACCCGGACTGGCTGACCGGGCCAGTCATGGCCGAGGCCATGGCAATCCTGAGCCAAGGCCTGACCGAGGTCTCCGACGGTTCCAGCACCATCCCGAATGCGCTGAGGTCGGCCCAAGCCGAGATGGAAACCGCCGTCCAGAGCTACTGACCGGATGCCACGAAACGGCCGACCCCGGCTGAGGGCGCCACCCTCAGCACCGTGATCCGCGAGCCGTGATCCGCGAGGCCGTGGGCGAGTACTTGGCTTCCCGCGCTTAGGCGGCCAGTGGCCAGCGGCCCGCTTGGTCTTGGCCCTCACCCCGCCTTCCGCGTCGGCTGATCAGAACGTTGCCCTGGTCTGCTGAGGCGGGCTCTGGGCCAGCGATGGTGGCTTGTAGAGTTGAGGGGTTTGACCGGCCCGGTGCGGGCGCCCGTCGCGGGGGGCGGTGGGCGGGCGCCGGGTTTCGCCCCCGTGGTTAGGATTCCCGATGACGTTCGTGGCGCCGGCGGTGTTCGCGGCGTCGGCGGTGCGCGCCCAGTTGGTCCGACGGGGCCTATGGTGAGCGCCCGGCTTGCCCGAGGGGGCCGGAGGTGAGCGCGACCGGTTCCGGGCGGCCGCGGCCGGTGTCGGTGGCGGGCCGTTACCGGGTGTTGGAGGTTCTTGGTTCGGGCGGGTTCGGGTCGGTGTTCAAGGCCGCCGACGAGGTGCTGGGCCGGGTGGTGGCGGTCAAGGTGGCGGACCGGATCGATGACTCCGACCCGGTGTCTTTGGAGCGGTTCCGCCTTGAGGCGCGGGCGGCCGCCGTGCTGCGGCACCCCTCGATCCCGACCGTGTTCGACTCGGGCGGGGAGGGGGAGGTCGAGTTCTCGGACGGATCGGTGCGCCGGTTCGCCTTCATCGTCATGGAGTATGTCGACGGCCCGAACTTGAAAGCCCTGGCCGCCTCGGGGATCCACGCCGAGCGGTCGGTGGCGGTGGTGCTGGACGTGTTGGCCGCCCTCGGCCACGCCCACGCCCAGGGGGTGTGGCACCGGGACGTCAAACCGGCCAACATCGTGGTGCCGGCCGAAGGCCCGGCCAAACTGGTCGACTTCGGGATCGCCAAGCTCCAGGACGCGACCGCCCTGACCGCCGGGGCGCAGCCGGCCACCTACCTGTACGCCAGCCCGGAACAGATCGAGGGCGGCAAGCCCGTCGACGGGCGGACCGACTTGTACTCGGCCGGGTGCGTCCTGTACGAACTGCTGACCCGGCGGCGCGCCTTCGACGGGGACTCGCTGCCGAGCGTCGCCCTGGCGCACTTCAACACCGTCCCGCGCCCGCCCGCTGAATTGGACCCTCGCCTGCCCCGGGGCTTGAGCGACGTGGTGATGAGGGCCATCGCCCGCGACCCGGCCGACCGGTACCAAACCGCCGCCGAGTTCGCCCAGGCCCTGCGAACCGCCATCCCCGCGCCCGGCGCCCAGCCCCCGGACCCGCCGGGATCGCCCGCGGCCGCCGCCCAGACCGCCGATGCCGCGCCAGCAGCCAGCCCGAACCAGGCCTACCCCGCCGGCCGGCCGCCGTCCGCCACCGGCCAGCCCACCCAGGTCGCGCCGCCGCCCGCGCCAGGCGGTCGCCAACCGGCGCCGGCGCCCGCCGGGCCATCGCACTTCGCCACCGGCCAGCCGACCAAGCCATACCCGTCGGCGGCCCAGCCCGTCGGCACGGCGCGGCCGGCGCCATGGGGGCAGCAATCCGCCGGGGCGCACCCGCCCCAGTCCTGGACAGCCGCGCCGCCGTACCCGCAGCCCGCACAGGCAGGCCCGCGGGCGGCGGCCTGGGGCTACCCGGCCGGACCGGCCGGCGGGCAATACTCAACCGCAGACTCGACCATGAGCCCCGCGGCCCCGCCCGGCCGGGGCAAGGGCAGGCGAACAGCCGCCTTGGCGGTCGTCATCACCCTGGCCGTGATCGTCGCCGCCCTCGCCGCGACCATCGCCATCCCCTCCCTGCGGCAGGCCATCTGGGACCGGTCCGACGAGCCGCCGACCGCCAACGCGAACACCGACGAAGACCCAGACCCAGACCAAGACGCGGACCAGAGCCGCTCCCCCAAGCAGGCCCCCCGCGACGCCGAAGGCGAAGTGGTCGAATCGACCACCGCAGACGTCTTGGCCATCAAAGTGGGCGACTGCACCGGCTCCATGGACGACGGCCAGGTCGCCGAGATCCTGCTGATCCCCTGCGGCCAAGCCCACTCTTGGGAGGCGTACGCCTCAGTCCAGATGGTTGACGGCGACTACCCGGCGGACGCGCGCGACCAGGCCGACGCCTACTGCCTGGCCGAGTTCGCGCTGTTCATCGGACTCGACTACAACGAGTCGATCTATGACGTGACCTTCCTCTACCCGACCCAAGAGACCTGGGATTTTCTGGACGACCGCGAGATCCTCTGCCTGGTCGGCGGCGAGACCGGCGATTTGATCGGCAGTCTCAAGGGCGCCGCCAACTGACGACCCCGAACCTGGACCTGACCGGCGGACCGGCGCGGCGGCATCGGGCGACCAAGGCGGCATCGGGCAACCCAAAGCGACCGGCCACCCGGGCAACGCCAAACAAAGCCGACGGCCGAGGGCAAACGGCCCTACTTCTTGGAGCGCCCCCGAGCCGTCAAGCGCGTGCCCGCCCAATCCTTGCCGACCGAGACGCTGTTGGCCGTGTGCAGCCCGGCGGTCTTGGCGGCCTCGGAGATGTCGGAGGCCTCGACGTAGCCGGCGCGGCCCGGCTTGGGCGTCAAGACCCAGACCACGCCGCCCGGCTCGAGCGGCGACAGGGCGTCGACAATGGTGTCGGTCAGGTCGCCGTCGCCGTCCCGCCACCAGATCAGGGCTGCGTCGGTGACGTCGTCCCAGTCCTCATCGACCAACTCGTCACCGAGGGCGTCCTCGATGGCGTCCCTGAGATCGAAGTCGACGTCGTCGTCGTAGCCGATCTCCTGCACCACTTGACCGTCAGTCAGCCCAAGCGGCGAACTCGATTGCGCTCCGGGGAGCCACGTTCCGTCTGAAGGGGTCAACGTACTCATCACCGCCAACGCTAGTCGAGGATCGGCCCGGGCGCACGCGCCAATCCGGCCGACTTTGGCCGGGCCGGGGCCGCGCCGGGCGTCAATTGTGGGAAACCGACAAAACGGCCGTAGCATGGCGGCATGGCAATCCGGACCCAGACCCATCCCGTCCCCTGCGCCACGACCGTCGCCCGCCTGTCCTCCCACCGCGACCGGCTGGTCACGCAGGTCATGAAATCGATCGAGTCGGACCACATTTGGTACCGGGCGCTGTCGGCCGAGGACCGCTCTTGGGTCGGGCTGGTCGCCCAGGCCTCGATCGACGCCTTCATCGGTTGGTGCAAGGACAAGTCTTCCTCGGCCGCCTCGTCGCAGGAGATTTTCGCCGTCGCCCCCGCCGAATTGACCCGCACGGTCTCGCTGCACCAGACGTTGCTGCTGGTCAAGAGCGGTGTAGAGGTCATCGAAGCGGAGGCGGAGGTGCTCTCGGCGCCGGGGAAGGCCCAGGAGTTGCACGATGCCGTGCTGCGGTATTCGCGCGAGTTCGCCTTTGCGACGGCCGAGGTTTACGCCCGCGCGGCCGAGCTGCGGGGCTCGTGGGACGCCCGGCTCGAAGCCTTGGTGGTCGATTCGCTGATCCGCGGCGACGTGGGCGCCTCGGTGCGGTCCCGGTTGGCCGCTCTGGGCTGGTCATCGACCGGCCAGGCGCTGGCGGTGGTGGCCGGGATCGACGCGCCGCTGGGCGAGGGGCGGGTGCGCGAGGTCCGTTCGGCCCTGCGCGCGACGGCCCGCGACTGGCTCGCCGGGTTCCAGTCCGACCGGGTGTTGATCCTGCTCAGCGGCCTGGACGAGTTCGAGCCGACGGTCTTGGCGGTGCTCGGCGCGCTGGGCGGCGGCCCGGTCGTGGTCGGGCCGAAGGTGGCCAGCCTGGACGATTTGCCCCGGTCGATCCGGGCCGCCAACGCCGGCCTGGACTCGCTGGCGGCCTGGCCGGCCGCGCCCCGGCCGGTCCTGGCCGACGACTTGCTGCCCGAGCGCCTGCTGCTGGGCGATCCGGAGGCCAGCGCCACCTTGCTCGACCGGGCCTACCGGCCGCTGGTCGAGGCCGGCAAGGATGTCGCCCTGACCTTGGGCGCCTACCTTGAGCTGGGGCGTTCGCTGGAGGGCGCCGCCCGCGTGTTGTTCGTCCATCCCAACACCGTCCGCTACCGGCTGGGCAAGGTCTCGGAAATCTGCGGCTGGGACCCGTCCGACCCGCGCGAGGCCTACGTCCTCCAGCACGCACTCGCCCTGGGGCGCCTGGCCGGGGCGAACCGGCAGCCGGTGGACGGCGCCAGTTGACAGGTCGCGCCGGAATCGGCCTGGCTGGCCTGGCTGGGCTGGCCAGGTTGGCAAGGTGCCCAGGCCGACTGGGCTGGCCGGGCCGGCGGGGCCAGGCCGAAGGATCGCGCGGCGGGTCCGTTATCACGGGCTGGCGTTGGCTGTTTTGGAGGCTTCCCACAAATGCCCGTCTGGGGCGCTGTGTTTGGCGCGGGCGCTGCCCAAAGCCGCCATGGCTGAGACTGGAGAGCGTGCGCGCGTTGGTCGCGCCCGGTCAGGGCGCCCAGAAACCCGGAATGCTGGGCCCTTGGCTCGATCTCGAGGGCGCGCGCGAACGCCTCGAGCGGTGGTCGGAACTGGCCCGGGTCGACCTGATCGCCGCCGGGACCACCGCCAGCGCCGACCAAATCCGCGACACGGCCGTCGCCCAGCCGCTCCTGACCGCCGCCGCCCTGCTCTCATTCGAGGCCGTCGACCAGCCTTTCGACCTGGTGGCCGGGCATTCGGTGGGCGAGTTCGGGGCCGCCGTCATAGCCGGCGTGCTGACGGCCGATGACGCCATCTCAGCAGTCGGCGCCCGCGGCCGGGCCATGGCAGAGTGCGCCGCCGCCCAGCCCAGCGCCATGGCGGCGGTGGTGGGCGGTGCGCCGGACGCGGTGCTCCAGGCCGTTCAGCGGGCCGGGGCTTGGCCGGCCAACTTCAACGGGCCCGGCCAGATCGTCGCCGGCGGTTCCGAGGCGGCCCTGGCCCGGCTGGCCGAACTGGCGCCGGAACGCGCCCGGCTGGTCCGCCTGGACGTGGCCGGGGCCTTCCACACCCCGCTGATGGGGCAGGCCGAGCACGCGCTCAGGGCGGCCCTGGCCGGGGCGCCGGTCGAAACCGCCCGCCTGCCGCTGGTCACCAATCGCGCCGGGGTGGCCATGACCAACGGCCACCAGATCGTCGAGTCGCTGATCCAGCAGGTCACCCGGCCGGTCCGGTGGGACCTGGTGCTGGAGGCCTTCGCCGCCCGCCAGGTGACGGCGCACCTGGAACTGGCCCCCGCCGGGGTCCTGACCGGCTTGGCCAAGCGCGGCCTGAAGGAGGCGGCCCGGGAAAAGGTCTCCCCGGGCGCGCCGCCCAATCAAACTGAAGAAAACCCTGACGAAAGGACAGCCCGTGGCTCTGGACAAGAATGAAGTTCTGGAAGGACTGATCGAGATCATCGTTGACGAGACCGGCCTCGACCCGGCCGAGATCTCGCCCGACCAGTCTTTCACCGACGACCTCGACATCGACTCGCTGTCGATGATGACGATCGTCACCCTGGCCGAGGACAAGTTCGGGGTCGAGATCCCGGACGACTCGGTCAAGAACCTCGGCACCGTCCAGGACGCCGTCGACTTCATCGCCAACGCCTGACGTGGCCAGGGGTGTGGCAAGGCCGGGCGCGGCGCCCCCAGGCGTGGTGGTGACCGGGCTGGGCGCGACCACCCCGCTGGGCGGCGACGTCGAGTCGACCTGGCGGGCCGCCCTGGCCGGGCGGTCGGCCGTCCGCGCGCTCGAAAACACCTGGGGGGAGGACTACGGCATCGTCTCCAATTTCGCCGCCTGCCTGGCGGTCGCGGCCGATGCCGTCTTGCCCGGCCCGGAACGCCGCCGCCTCGACCCG
>JAIROU010000197.1 GCA_031257375.1 Bifidobacteriaceae bacterium | reverse complement strand
CGGCACTCCACGTCCCGGATCCGGCTCCCGAGACAGACGCCTACATCGCCGCCACGGCGCTGGTCCATCGGCTAGTTGTGGTGACTCGCAACACCAGTGACTTCGGCCGCTTCAGCGGTCTCGAACTGGTCAATCCCTGGCGGTGACGGCCGCCGCCCGGCGAAGGCGGCCGGGACGACCGCGACCGGGCGCTCTCAGCGGGATCCGGCTTCGGATGCCGTCTGACACGCCCCCGGGTGGGGTCGGTGCTGCCAGGTTGCGGCGGTTGACAGGCGAGGCCGGCGGCCCTCATTGTTGACCGCGTGGAACCAGCCTCGAAGGACTTGCGGCCGGGGCCGGCCGAGCGTCAGTCCGAGTTGATCGAGGTCATCCGGCCAGAGGGCGAGTTGCCAGTCAGGCGGCTGAGAGAGTTGTTCGCCGTCTCGAAGGAGACCCTGCGGCGAGATCTGCGCTCGCTGGAGCGGCGCCGGGCCGTTTCACGCACCTATGGCAAGGTCCGCCCGGTCGAGTCGGGGGCTTTCGAGACGGCGCTGCCGACCCGGGCCGAATCCCAAGTGGACGAGAAGGAGAGGATCGCCAAGACCGCGGTCGCCCACTTGGGCCAGGCCCGGGTGTTGTACATCGACGAGGGGTTCACCGCGCAATTGGTTGCCGAGCGCCTGCCGCGCGACCGGGCGTTGACTGTCGTCACGCCGGCGCTGCCGACGGCCATCGTGCTCGCCGAATACGAGAACGTGGCGGTGTTCGCCTTGGGCGGCCGGGTGCGGGCCAACACGCTCGGCGTGGTCGACCCGCCGGCTAGCGCCTTGTTAGCCCACCTGACTATCGACCTGGCGATCATGGGGGCCAACGCGATCAGCATCGACCGGGGCCTGTCGACGCCGGACCCGGCCGTCGCCGCGATCAAGCTGGCGGCGATCCAGGCCTCGAATCGTCGCGTCTTCGTCGGCGCGCACACCAAGTTCGGCTTTTCCTCCTTCGTCCGGTTCGCGGACGTGACCGATTTCGAGTTGTTGATCACCGGCGTGGAGTTGCCCGCCGCCCGGGCGGCCGCGTTCAGGAGCGGCGGGACGAGGATCTTGCGGGTGTAATAGGCGGGCAACGGGGACGATGCCGACAAACGGTCACGAATCGGTCATCCGATTGGCCGGAAAACGCTTTGAGCGGCCACCGGCCTTGCGTTGGAATGATTCCTGCTGCGCCCACGACGTTACGCGAAGGAGGGTTCCGATGCCCGCACGACAAGAACCTGGCACACCCGAGGGAAGCCTGTGCCCGGCCCCGGCCGGATCGGCCCCGCGACGGCGGCGGCTGCGACGGCGGCTGCGGAACCCGGCTTTCATGTTGGCCGTGGGCCTGGTCCTGGTCCTGTTGGGAGGATTCGGGGCCGGGCTCGTCAAGACGGCGGGCGGTTCGATCACCGTGCGGCAATTGCGTTGGGAGACGGGATCGGGTCATGAGTTGGCCGCCGAGTTGTTCATCCCGAAGAACGCCACTCCGGACCATCCCGCCCCGGCCATCGCCTGCTCGCACGGCTGGCAGGTGAACAGCGAGTACCAGGAGGCGTTCTACATCGAGTTCGCCCGCCGAGGCTATGTGGTGGTGGCGATCGACATGTACGGCCACGGCGACTCCGAGGCCGTCGCGTTCAACACCTGGTGGAGCGAAGACGGCGCGACTGGCGCGAACGGCCTCTACGACGCGGTCCAGATGCTGGCCGGGCTCCCGTTCGTGGACGCGGACCAGATCGGCGTCACGGGCCATTCGAACGGCGGCACGGCGACCAACCTCTCCGTGCTGCTGGACAACGAGGCGCCGGCGCCCCTCATCGACGCGGCGCTGATCGTCGCCAACGAGCCGTTGGCGACCCGTGATCAAACGCTGGTCGGGGCCTATCTGCGGGAGGATTCCGGCGACTTCCACAATCCTTACGGCGGCCGCGACGTTGGCGTCATCGCCGGTCAGTACGACGAGGTCTTCCACCGCTACCAGTGGGCCGACGGAACTGTCGATCCGGCCCGCGACTTCGTCACCGGGCCTACCGCCCAGTCGTTCTTGCACTTCGGCGCCGATCCGGCCGGGCTGCCCGAGCGATCCGGGGACGCCGTCTACCGCCAGACCATCGACGGCCAGGACGCCATGCGGGTCATTTTCAACCCGACAGCCGTCCACAATCTGCTTTTCATCGCCCCGTCGGTGGTGGCTGACGCGATCAACTTCTTCGAGCAGGCCCTGCCCGCGCCCCACCCGTTGCCCGCGGGCAATCAGATCGCGCCTTGGAAGCCGATCGCCAGCGCCGTCGGCGCCGCCGGTCTGATGATCGTCTTCGTGAGCTTCTTCCTGGTCATGTTGCGAACCCGGTATTTCGGCGTCCTGGCGGCGCCCGGCCCGTGGCGCCGGCCGAGACGACCCGGCGGGGCAGGGTCTGGCTGTGGGCCGGCCTGACGGCGGCGGCCGTCTTCTCGATGGTTTCCTTCCCGGTCATGTGGGCGGTCGCCGTCCTGGCCAATCTGGCCCAGCCGAGCTTCTTCAACCAGCACGAGACCTGGACCTTCGCGCTCTGGTCGTTGGCTGGCGGCATCTTCACACTGTTGGTGGCGCGCCTGACCTATCGGCGGTACTCAAAGGCGCACGGCCTGGATCTGCGGGCGACGGGCGTCATCTTGGAACGCCGCCAGATCGGCCGGACCATCATCCTCGGGGTGCTCGCGGCAGTGGTCGTCTACGCGCTGGTGTTCCTCGTCGACTGGCTGTTCAGACCCAGATCCGCGAGTAGGGGTTTTTGGGGGGGTTTGAGCGCCGGGAACTGGGGGTTTGGCCGGGCTTGGACGCCTGGTTCGGTGCGCGGGCAGGCTGAATGGCCAGCTGGCCGG
>JAIROU010000175.1 GCA_031257375.1 Bifidobacteriaceae bacterium | reverse complement strand
ATCGTGGCGCTGGCGGTGATCGGCGGCATCGGGACATTTGTGGGCGTCTCGGTGGTCAACCAGATCGAACGGCTGACGCAGGAGTTGATCAACGGCATCGGCGCCATCAACGACCTGCTCGGCCGGTTGCCGGCCCCCTTCGACGACCTCGACCTGGGCAAACTGGGCGACAACCTGACAGATTGGATCAGGACCAACTCGTCAATGCTGATCGGGGAGGTCATCAACCGCTTCGGGATGGCCGCGGAGGTGTTGGCCGCCGCCGTGCTGGCGCTGTTCTGCTCGGTCTTCTTCATCAACTCCGGAACCTCGATCTGGCAATGGGTGCTGGGACAGTTCGACTCCCCGACGGCCGCCAAGGTCGACGCCGCCGGGCAGGCCGCCTGGGCCACTTTCTCCGGCTACACCCGCGGCATCGTGATAGTCGGGGCCACCAACGGGCTGTTCGCCGGGCTGGCCTTGGCGATCATGGAAATACCGCTGGCCATGCCGATCGGCGTGCTGGTGGCGATTGGGACATTCATCCCCTACGTCGGCTCGGCCATCGCCATGACGGTGGCGATCGTGGTGGCGCTGGCCGCCCGCGGCCCCTGGTGGGCGCTGGCGGTGGTGGCGCTGGTGGCCTTGATCGGCCAGATCGAGGGGCATCTGCTGCAACCGCTGATCATGTCGAAACAGGTCCAGCTGCACCCGGTCGTGGTGGCGGTCACGGTGGTCGGCGGGGCGCTGGTGGCGGGCGTGATCGGGGCGATCGTGGCGGTGCCGTGCGTGGCCGTGTGCTGGGCGGTGTTCAGCCGGTTGCGACGGTTCAGCGCCAAGTCCGAGTTGGCCGACGAGCTACTGGCCTAGCTCGCGGCGGGGCGGCCGACCTGGCTCGCGGCGGGGCGCCCGGCCTGGCTCGCGGCTGGGCGGCCGAATCCCGCGGCCAGGGCTCGAGCAAATGTGATTTGGGTCACACCCGCGGGCGCGGTGTGACATGATGATCGGATGAGGCTGCGCAGCGCTTTGCGAATCAGCGCCGCTCTAGCGGCAGTCGGAGCCATCACGGTCGGGTCCAGGCTGCATCGCGGTTGGGGCGCGACAGCCGCCGAACGGGCCGCCCCGCTGCCCGGCGACGACTTGGTCCGCCAACCGATCTTCCACTCCACCAGGGCGATCACCATCGAAGCGGCGCCGGAGGCGGTCTGGCCGTGGATCGTCCAAATGGGCATGGGTCGGGGCGGCTGGTACTCGTACGACGATTGGGCGGGCCGGGTCTCATCGGTGTCGGCCGTGTCCGCCTCGGCCGTGATCCCCGACCTGCAGGATTTAAAGGTGGGCGATGCCGTCGATTTGATCGACCGCATGGTCTTCCGAGTCCAGGACTTGCAGCCGAACCGGGCCTTGGTGCTCCACGCCGACGAGCATCAGATGCCCCTCCAGCCGTGGGTCAAGTCTTGGGCCTTCGTGCTCCAGCCGATCGAGGGCGGGTCGACCCGCCTGCTGGTCCGCGAGCGCTCCGTCTGGCGCCGCAAATGGGTCGGCCTGCTGACCGCCTTCACCAACTGGGCCTGGTTCTTGGCCACCCGCCGCCAGTTGAAAAACCTCAAGGCCCTGGCCGAGGCCGCCTGACCGCCCGGACCGCCCTGACCGCCCTGACCGCCCTGACCTGCTTGGCCGCCCCGGCGTGCCAGGCCCCCTCGGCCGAGAGCACGATCAGCGCCAGCCAGACTATGCCGAAGCCCGCCCAACGGGAGCCCGGCATGGCCTCGTGGAAGAAGACCACGCCGGTTGTGAACTGCATCACCGGGGCGAGGTACTGGATCATGCCGACCACCGACAGGGGCAGGCGGCGCGCGGCGCCGTTGAACAGCAGCAGGGGCACCAGTGTGACGGCGCCCAGGCCGACCATCGCCAGGGCGTGCCCGGGGCCGGCCGCCCCGAACGACGCCCCGCCGCCCACGCCCAGCCAGATGGCGTAGCCCGCCGCCACCGGCGCCAGGACCAGCGTCTCGACGGCCAGCGAAGTCGCCGCCGGCAGGTGGCCGCCGACCCGCTTCTCGATGTACCCGTAGAAGCCGAAGCTCAGCGCCAGCGTCAGGGCCACCCACGGGAAGGAGCCCGCCCCGCTGGCCGTCACGACCACCGCCACGGTCCCTATCCCGACCGCCGCCCACTGCCCCGGGCGCAGCCGCTCGCTCAGCAGGAAGACCCCCAGCAGGACGCTGAACAGCGGGTTGATGAAGTAGCCGAGGGCCGCGTCGACCAGTTGGCCGTTCAGGACGGCCCAGACGAACACCAGCCAGTTGACCGTCAGCAGGAGCCCGGCCCCGGTCAGCGCCGCCAGTCCGCGCGGGTCTGCGAAGGCCCGGCCAAGGCGCCGGAGTTGGCCGGTCACGGCCGCGATCACCGCCAGCATCAGGGCCGACCAGATCAGCCGGTGGGCGATCACCTCCAGCGAACCGGCCGGCCGGACCAGGACCAGGTACAGCGGCAGCAGGCCCCACCAGCCGTAAGCGCCGATGCCGAGCGCCAGGCCGGCGCGAGCCCTGGACCGCCGCTCTTGGTCGCCCGAACGGCCGTCGGCTGGGCGCGCACGGCCGTCGGCCGGGCTCGGGCGCGCGGGGGCGGCCGGGCGGGGGCGTTCACCCATCGCCGGGCTGCCTGACCTGGACCCCGGCCAGCATCGCGCCGATCGGTTTGGCGATCACCAGCGCCCGGCCGCCGGGACGTCCGCCGAGCCGTCCGATGCCGTCGAGGCGGGTCTTGTTGATGACCGCCAGACGCTCGCCGCCGAAATGGCCGACCAGCCCGGCGGCCGGGTAGACCACCAGCGACGTCCCGCCGATGATCAACATGTCCGCCCGTGCCAACGCCTCGGCCGCCGCCTCGAGCACGTCTCGGTCGAGCGGGTCCCCATAGAGCACCACCTCTGGCAGAACAGTCCCGCCGCAACCGCAGCGCGGCACGCCGCTGGCTTTGTAGACGGCCTCGAGCGGGTGCTCCCGGCCGCATTCGCGGCAGCGGTTGCGGTGGACAGAGCCGTGGAGCTCGATCACATTGGCCGACCCGGCGGCTTGGTGCAGGCCGTCGATGTTCTGGGTGATGATGGCGTCCAGTCGGCCGGCCCGCTCCAACTCGGCCAGTTTCAGGTGGGCCGGGTTCGGCCGGGCGTCCGGGTGCAGGACGTGGCGGCGGTAGAACTCGAAGAACTCGCGCGGCCGCTGCTCGATGAAGTCCCGCGACAAGATGACCTCGGGCGGGATCGGTCCGCCGCCCGTGTACAGCCCATCGGCCGAGCGGAAATCGGGGATCCCGGACTCGGTCGACACGCCCGCGCCGCCGAAGAACACGATCCTTCGGGAGGCGTCGATCATCGCCTGCAACCGCGCCAACTCCGGCCGGGCCCGGACGCGGGGCGGGCCGGCGACCGGGCCGGTGGCTGGATCGGCGCCCGGGCCGGTGTCGGCCGTAGGGCCGGTGTCGGCGGCGTCGAGGGTCACCCGTCTGCTTTACCACATCGGCGCTGGCCGCGCCATCGGGTTGCGGGCGAGTCGCCGCTGGGGAACCGGCGGCGCAGAACGGTGCCGTTACGCTTGACGACCGTGGCAACTCCAAGCGGGGCCCCGGTCGGGGAAGGACTGCGGCGACCGTGAAGGGCATCCGAGCGTGCCGCGGCCTGGCCGTAAAACACCAGGTGACACCCCGCGCGGCGGTGCCCCGGCTGGCCTTCGGCGGGCTCGTGGCGGCGGCGATCTGCGGCCTGGCCGGATGCGTCGGAGCCGGTCCGGCGGGTGGTCCGGCCCCGACGGCATCGGGACCGGGCGGCGGGCTGTCCGAAACTGCGACCGGCGGTGCGAGGGTCGACGGGGCGCGGCTGCGACAGCAGATCGATTCACCTATCAAGTTGCCGTACACGCCGTATTGCGAGATGGCCCGCGAGGTGGTGGCGGCATCCTATGAAAGGCGCCAAGACGCCTGGCGGCGTTGGCATGACGAGTCGGAGGGGTTTGTCGCGGGGTGTATGAAAGAGGCGGGGTTCGACTATTTCCCGGTCGAATACGACCCGACCGCGCCCAAGGAAGTCGCGCGGGAGGCTTATCCGCAAGGTGACGTGTTGGACATCCCGGGGTTGCCAGGTACCCTCGCGGAGACCCAGCGGGTGGGGTATGGAGTCGTCAGCGCAGGCGAGTACTCGGGCGGCGACGAGTTTTCGGAGCCTGCCTCGGACCGGAATTCGGAGTATTTCGAGTCGTTGTCCGCCTCGGCGCGGCGTCAGTACCACTTGGCGCTCTACGGAGTTGACCCGGACTCCGACCAGGTCTTGAACCCGGACAATTGCGGCGACAAGGCGATTGCGCTCTACCCGATGCCCGCGTCCGATGGGGCGCCTTCCCTGGACACGTTGGACATCATGCAGCGAGTGATGGGCGGCGGGCAGTACACGGTTGACATCACGACCGGCGACTGGACCGTCGACAAGGAGGCGGAAGTGTGGGAACTGTGGGGCAGCCCGGCCTACAAGGAGCTTTCGGCCGAGTACACGGACTGCGTCAGGCGGGCCGACGCCTCCGGGGCCGTGGCTCTGTGGCTGGGCGGCGAAGAAGTGACCATCGGCCCGGCCGGGATGCTGGCGCTGGCGGTGGCCACCGCGGCAGATGGCTCCGTGGCCGATGCTTGGGGCGCCTCTCAGCTGCCGGAGGAGCAGGCGTCCCTGGTCGGTTCCCAGGCGGAGCGCGATGTCGCCGTCTTGGACTTCAAGTGCCGCGAGGAGACGGATTATGCGAACCGGTACGCCGAGGCGGTGTACCGCGTCCAAGCCGATTACATAGCCGCGCATCGCGCCGAGGTCGAGAAGTTGGAGGCGGCCATGATGGAATACCTGGCCCGGGGCTGATTCAGCCGCAGACACCCGCAAATACACGCCCAGCCTAGCTGGCATATAGACCCTGCTTGGGCTGCCCCGTCACGGGCGCCGGGGCGTCATCGTCCTTGAGCCTGTCACGGGCGGCTGGCGGGCCGGCCGAGGCCGACGCCCTCGGCTGTTTGCCCCACTCTGGTCTACCCGGCCGTGGGCGGGCCGTCGGCCCCTCTGCGCCTGGACAGGGCGACGAGCCACGCTGCCATGCGGACCAACGCCATGGGCGCGATCGCCAGCACCACCAATTTCAGCACGATCGGCTCGAACCCTCGGACCTCCATGATCAGCCAGGTGGCCACCGTCAGGCTGAGCAGCCTCAGAAATAGGCGGGCGTCGGAGTGCCAGCTGTCCCGCGCGCCCCTGCGGAATTCGCCGCTCCTCCCGAGAGCGGCAAAGGCGAACAACAGCGGTGTTGCCACCAGCAGCGCCAACTGCATCGTCATCACGTCCTTCTGGTCAACGCAGTTAGTCTAAATCGGGGTGTGCCCGGGCGGGAAGGGAGAGTGTGACCGTGAGCTCGCCGGGTTGGCCGGCGTCGATGCGAAGACTCCCGCCGAAACGATGGGCGATCGACTCGACCAGCGAAAGGCCCAGCCCGAGGCCCGGGACAGGCGCCCGGTCGGCGCCCGGCTGATCTTGCCTGTAGAAGGGCTCGGTCAGCAGCTGGGCGGCCTCCTGGTCGATCGGGCGGCTGGTGGTGTTGGTGACGCGGAACTCCGCGAAGGCGTCGCGGGCGCCCACCGTGACCATAACGGCTCCGGCGGCGGGCGAGTACTTGACGGCGTTGTCGATCAGGTTCTCAATCGCGATCCGGGCCAGGTCCGGGCTGGCGGCGGCCTCAGCCGAGCGCAAGCTGACCTCGAGGCGAAGGCTCTTCTGGCTGATGGCTGCTGCGGCCGCCGCCAGGGCGCCGTCCGCGATCTGGGCGAGAGGCGCCACTTGGGCGGGCGCGTCGGCGCGGTTGTCAGTCACCAGGGCCAAGGCCAGCAGTGAGGCGATGACTCGTTCGGCGCCGCGGTTAGCCTCCAACGCGGTCTGGAGCGGCCTGGACGGGTCCTTGCCCTGCTCCAGGCGCCTGATCGCCATTTGTATGCCGAGCCGATTGGTCGCCAGCGGGGTGCGCAGCTCGTGCGAGGCGTTGGAGACGAACCGGCGGCGAGCGGTGAACTCGGCGTCGAGCCTGGCCAACAGCGCGTCGAAAGTTGCCGCGAGCTCGGTTATCTCGTCGCTCGGACCGCTCAGGGCCATGCGCGCGCCGAGCGTTTGCGGGGAGACGCCCCGCACGAAGGACGTGACTTGGCGCACCCGCGCGAAGGCCCGCCCGGCCAGCAGCCAGGCGGCCAGGACGGCGGCGACCGCGAACAGACCGGTCAGCGCCAGTGTCCAGGTGGCCGCCACAGCCTTGACGTGTTCGGCGGCGGCCGCGATTCCCTCCAGGTCCGGGGCCGAGACGGTGCTGAGCGCGCCTTCGCCCGCCTCGTCGGTGGCCTGGTTGTCGGTGGCCTGGTCGGCTGGGCCGGTTTCGATGTCGCCGGGCTGGGAGTCGAACAGCTCGCCCGGCGCGGCCTGCGGGACCTGGACGCGGAGCTGTTCGACCTTGTACATGAACTGGGCGTCGATCAGGCGCGAGAACGCGACCTGCTGGACTATGACGAGCAGCAGGCCCGCGGGCACGAAGACGGCCGCGATCACTAGGGCCAGCCGGTTTCGCAAAGCCATCCGGGTGGGCTTGGGCGCCTGGACCGGCCGACCGGCGGCGGATGGTTTCACGGCGCCTCCCGGCTGGCGAGTCGGTAGCCCAGGTGGGCCTCGGAGATTATCGCCCCGGGTTGGGTTTTCCGCCGCAGGCTGTGGACGACCGTCTTGACGACGTT
>JAIROU010000157.1 GCA_031257375.1 Bifidobacteriaceae bacterium | reverse complement strand
TCCGGCCTTGCTCTGGGCGGCGACACGGCCCCGAATAATGGGGAGATGCCTTCCTGGCCTGCGATAATGGTAGTTAGTAAGCAGTCCGAACCGCAGAAGAGAAAGGCATCTCCGAGATGGTGCGACACGAGGTCGCTTGCGCAAGTGGCGCGTTGAGTTGGAGGTCGGCGGTGACGTTGATGACGTAGCTCGGGTAAGTGTTCGATGGCCCGTCCCCGCTCTGACGTGCGCTGCTGGCAACGGCGGGGTGCGAAGCTCAGGGAAGAAGCCGAAGCCTTCCCCGATCCATCCGGGGGGGCAGGCGAGGGGAAGGCCGGACGGGTGAACGCAAGTGAACCGCTGTATCGTCTCGTCAAGGTGAGCCTCGGGTGGATGGAGCGTGGGACCGGGGTGCAGGGTTGGCCGTTGCGAAGCGGCGCGCGGCGGCCGGGGGCATTTGGCCGGCTGTGTGGACACCGCGACCCAGGGACGCAGGCGGCGCCCTCCCCGGCCGGGTCTTGCGCATGTGGAACGTGGGAACCCCGCGCGGGTCCGGGCCTGTCGGCCCGGTGGGCTGACCGTGAGGAAGGCTGATCGCCCGGGCGGGAACAGGATGGCCCAAGAAGCGAATGCCGGTGGCCGAAAGGCGACGGGAACACCGCGCCCGGACAGGGCCGCCCTCCTCCGGGCGGCGGGCTCGGATAACTGGCCGGATACCGCGCGCGGCGCGGAGCCTCGGATGCGGGGTGCTGACGTGGGCCGGGTGAGTCTTTGGAGTGATGATGGTGGCAGCCCCCCGAAACTGCGTCGGCCGTGGCCTGTTTTCGGCATGGCGCCAGCCCTTTCGTCGTCCGTGTCCGCGTGTCACTGGCGTGTCAACAGCAGGCTCTTAGGGGCCTCTGGAGGTCACTCCAGATCACATCGAAAAACCAAACTAGCAGGTCATGCGGCATATGGCCAGGTCATGAGGGCGCGAAAAGGTGGGCGATACTGGGATCGAACCAGTGACCTCTTCCGTGTGAAGGAAGCGCGCTCCCCCTGCGCCAATCGCCCTGTCACCGCCGACCTGCGGCGGCAAGTGACGATGTTACCAGGTGACGGCCAAACCGGTGAGGCCGCGCCGCCTCAAGGTGCCCGTCAGCCGAATGCCGGCGCCGCTCCCCTGCGATCGCGGCGGCTCCCCGTCGTTCTGGGGCGACCACACGCGATCCCGCCCGGCGCGCGCGACGAGGCCCGCGTCATCGGCGGCGTTCAAACCCAGTTTCGTCCGTTCCCGCCGGGTGGGGTCGGCGCAGTCTGAGCCGGTCCCTCCGGTTGTCCACTCGAGTCCCGGAACAATCGGCCAGCCAGCGTCGTGGAATCAGCGACCCACTCGTGAATCTGGGCTGCGGCCAGATGGAGGCCAAACTGACGGGCGAACGCGAGTCTTGCGCGGATCCTGCGTTAGCCGGTCAATTTGATCGCTCGGATGACCGGACACGGCGCGAGGCGCCGTGTCCGGCGTAGCCGGCTTACTGGGTGGTCCATTGTTGTACGAGGTCGGCGCAGTGGTCGGGGCGGTTGGCGATGTCGTCCGGGGTGAAGCGGAGGAGCTTGTAGCCGGACAGGATGAGTTGGTTTTGCCGCTCCCGGTCGCGTTTGAGCTGGCTCAGCGTGCGGTGCGCCGCCAGCCCGTCGACCTCGATGATCCCTTTGACCTGCTCGTTCAACAAGTCTGGGCGGACGAGCGAGCCGTCCGCGAGTCTGAGTCGCCGGTTCGGCTCCCAGCCGGTGATCCCGCGGCCCTGCAGGACCCGCTGAAGGACAAGCTCAGGCGGAGAGCCAGCCCCGGCGGCGGCCAATTCGGCGTATTGGGCGAGTTGGCGGCAGCCGCGCCGGCCCGCCCGGGAGGCGATCACTGCGGCGAACGGCTCCGGAGAGATCAAATCCCTGGCGAGCGCCCATCCGAACGGGGCGCCGGCGTGCTCGGGCGCCAGCCAGGCCAGCGAGTCGGTCAGCGCCGGGAGCAGTTTCTGGACTGGCAGCCCGAGCACCCAGGACTGTTCAGACTCGGGCAGGGCCACATGGCGCGCCAGGATCCCCTGCGGGTTCAGGGTGGCGCCGCCGCAGACGGCGACCGTGATCACGCCGGTTCGGGGCAACGGCGCCTTCGGCCGGTGCAACTGCACCGCGCTGGGACCCCAAATGACGGCATTGGGGAGGGTGAGCTTGGCGGCCCAGGCCCCCTGCTCGATGGTGACAGGCTGCCCTTCGAGCACCCAGCCCCGACCCACCACTGGAAGCCATTCGCCACGCTTGATCGCCCGAGTGGCCGCCTTCTGGGACACGCCGCAGGCGACCGCCTGCGACCTGGTGAAGACCCCGCGCTGGGTCATCCGGGTCCACTCGAACTGGTCGTTGTCCACCATGCGATTGTGCCCGCTCTGGCCGGGCATGAACAGCGGTCCCGCGGCACCTGTGGATAACTCCCCTGGCGCCTGTGGGTAACTGCCCCTGGGCGCCCCGGGTCAGACCCCGGGTCAGACCGTCCGCCCAATCAGGGGCCATGCCGACGCCACCGAAAAGGGGCCGGCCGGAGTGCAAATCGCAATCTCGGCGCCGACACCGCGCCCTGGTGGCATCGAGACTGCGATTTCATCTCCTTTTTGGGCCGCCGTCTCATCGAGACTGCGATCCTATCTCCAGGTATTTTCCGTATTAGCTGGTCAGGGCGATTTCCGCAGCGGCGCGGGAGATAGAATCGCAGTGTCGATGAGCGCTGCCCCGCACATGGAGATGAAATCGCAGCCTCGATAGCCCCTGATGGGATTTTCGGCGCCGAGACTGCGATCCTATCTCCCGACCAGTCGGACCCCGGGGTCGGCGGGGGGGGGCATCCGTGGAGGGGGCACGGGCGGCCTCACTTGTGCCCAGTGTGGACCCGCCGCCGAAAATCGGCCCCGGCGATGGCTCGAAGGATAGCTGCCGCTCGCGGGCACGGCCGGACGCTGGTTATTCACCAGCGTCCTGGGCCGCCACCGCCGATTGACCGGCGTCTGGGCGCTGGATGGCGTGTTGATCGACCAGCGCCCGGTCGCACGGGTGACGGAACGCGGCGCCTGGCGCCGTGTTCGGCGCTTCGGGCGGCCGGGTTCAGCCGGGGCGGCGGGTGTCGAGGGCGGCCTGGAGGATTAGGACGGCCGCTTGTTGGTCGATCACGGGGCGCTGGGTTTTGGCGCGGCGGCCGGCCGCCCGCAGTTGGGCTTGGGCTTGGGCGGTGGTGCGGCGCTCGTCCAGGAGCGCCGCCCCCACCCCCCCCCCCCGCAGGGCGGCCCCCAGGTCGGCCGCCACGGCCGCCAATGGTACCCCCGACCCG
>JAIROU010000148.1 GCA_031257375.1 Bifidobacteriaceae bacterium | reverse complement strand
CTCCGTAGAGTTCCCGGGCCTGGCGCCGAGCGGCCGCGAAGGCCTGGTCCGACAGGTGGGTCGAGTCGGTCCGCATATAGGTGATGTGGCCGTTCTCGTACAGCCGCTGCGCCACCCGCATGGTCTGACGCGAGTTCATGCGCAGTTTGCGGGACGCCTCCTGCTGCAGGGTCGAGGTCGTGAATGGCGCCGCCGGGCGGCGCTTGTAAGGCTTCTCGGTCAGTTCCGAGACCGCGAAGGCGGCCGATTCAAGAGCCCCGGCCAAAGCCCGGGCCTTGGCCTCGTCGAGATGGACCAGGCCCGAGCCCGTCAACTCGCCCGAGTCGGCGAAGTCCTTGCCGGTGGCCACCCGCCGCCCGTCAACCGCCGTCAAGGTGGCGCCGAAGGCTTGGCCGCCGGCGGCGAATGTGCCCTGGATGTCCCAGTAGGCGGCGGCCCTAAAGGCGATCCGCTCGCGCTCGCGCTCGACCACCAGGCGGGTGGCGACCGATTGAACGCGCCCGGCCGAGAGCCCGGCCCGGATCTTGCGCCACAGCACCGGGGAGACCTCGTAGCCGTAGAGCCGGTCCAAGATGCGCCGGGTCTCCTGGGCGTCAACCAGGTTGAGGTCGACTTCCCGCGGGTTGGCGACCGCCTGGTCGATCGCCTCTTTGGTGATCTCGTGGAAGACCATCCGTTTGACCGGCACCTTCGGCTTGAGGACTTGCAGCAGGTGCCAGGCGATGGCCTCGCCCTCGCGGTCCTCGTCTGTCGCCAGGTACAACTCGGTCGCGTCCTTGAGCGCTTTGCGCAACTCGGTGACTTTTTTCTTCTTGTCCGGCTCGATCACGTAGTAGGGGTCGAACCCGTCATCGACGTTGACGGCGAACCGACCGTACGGCCCCTTCTTCAAGTTGGCCGGCAATTCCGAGGGCTGCGGCAGATCCCGGATGTGACCGACCGAGGCCTCGACCTGGTAATCGGCGCCCAAGTAGCGCCCGATGGTCTTAGCTTTGGTCGGTGACTCGACAATCACCAGTTTCTTGGCCGCCACCGCTGCCCCTCCTTGCGAATCGTTGGGCGGGAATCCCCGCGAATCAGTTCCCGGCCCTTGACGGTACCTCAAAACCGACCCGGCCGCCCCGTTTCTAACGCTGCGGCGCCTTGCGCGGCCCCAGCTGGTCCCGCGCCGCGATGGTCAGCGAATCTATGTTGACGTGGGCTGGTAGCGAGGCCACCCACCGAACTGCCTCGGCGACATCGGCGGCTTGTAACGGCTCCACCCCCTCGTAGACGGCGGCCGCGGCGGCCTCGTCACCGCCCAGCCGGACCAACGAGAACTCCGTCACAGTCATGCCTGGGTCGAGCTCGGTGACCCGCACCGGCGAGCCG
The DNA here is from genome assembly GCA_031257375.1 of Bifidobacteriaceae bacterium. GTDB lineage: Bacteria > Actinomycetota > Actinomycetes > Actinomycetales > WQXJ01 > JAIRTF01. The sequence goes on along the minus strand of JAIROU010000148.1, from coordinate 2,521 downwards.
GCCAACTCCTGGCGCAGCACGCTGGTGAGGGCGCGCTGGCCGAACTTGGCGGCGTTGTAGCCGGCGCCGCCGGGGTAGGGGTAGTGCCCGGCGATCGACACCATGTCGATCACCAGCCCGGCCGGGGCGGCCAGCAGCTTCGGCAGCAACGCCTTGGTCACCCGCACCGTGCCCAGCACATTGGTGGCGAACATCCATTCCCATTCGGCTGGATCGGCCTGAGCGATGGAGCGCACGCCCTTGGCCCCACCGGCGTTGTTGACCAGGAGGTCGCAGGCGTCGACCGCCTCGGCCAGGGCGTCCACCGAGGCCTGGTCGGTCACGTCCAGGCGCAGCCCGAGGGCGCCGTTGCCAAGCTCGTCCGCCAGCTTCCGGACCCGTTCGACGCGCCGCGCCCCTAAGACCACCCGCCACCCGTCCCTAGCCAAGGCCCTGGCCGAGGCCGCCCCGATCCCGCTCGACGCCCCCGTCACCACAGCCGTCCGCATATCAGTTCTCCCTTCATCCAACCCGCGCAACCCAAGGCGCCCTTCCGACCTTACTAGCCATGATCCTCGCCCCCGCCGGCGCCGACCACGGCGCCAGGCGCCGTGGTCGCTCCGCCGATCGCCGCAGCGGCGACGGCCGATCATTTCGGGGCCAGGGAGCCGGGCGGGCGGTGCCAGCCTTCGCATTATTGGGGGCCGGACGCGCCGTTGCGTCCGGCCGCAGGCCTCCCATGGTAGTGATCTAGATCACATTGGGCCAGGCCCAATGGTCGGGGCTTCCGGACCGGCGACGCCTTCCCGAACGCCCGGCCCGAGCCCGAGTGTCAACCGCCAAGAGATTGACCGCTCCGCCACCCGACCACGCCGGGGCCGGTGGCCCAAACCCCGGAAAAGGTCCCAGCGCGAAAGCCGAACCCCAGCCGCAGCTCAACCGACCGGGACAGTTGCCGCCAGGCACTGGTGTCCCACTTAGGCTCTAGCCCCAAACCTGGTGAAACACGAAGCCGATCACGGCCAGGTGGGCCGGGTAGAACACGTAGAACAGCCACTTGTTGGTCAGCCAGCCGGGCGCCCCGGCCGGGGAGCGATCGCCGTTGTAGGCCGCCAGGAGCGGGAGCACCGCGAACACGCCGAAGTTCCAGAGCCGCAGCAGGTCGCCGCTGAGCGCCAGGCCAGTTGCGACCATCGCCGCCGACACGGCCGCGAACCACACCGCCTGGCGCTTGAACTGGTTGCTCAGACCGAACGCCAAGACCCACAGCGGGCCGAACAAGAACCAGTCGCAGGCGGCCGCGCCGACCAGGCACAAGGCCACCAATGCGGTCTTGGCGGCCGCGCCGAGCCCGCTGCGGATCGCCCACAGCGCGCACAGCCCCAGCAACAGATCGAAGATGACGTTGACCGATTCCGGGCCGACCGCCATCCGCGTCGGATCGCCGCTCCAGTAGTAATTGAACGCCGCCTGCGAGATCACCCCGAACGCGATCAGTCGGCGGGCGTACCGCGCCCGGTCCCGGCTGTGCCGGTACCCCTCGGCCACCAGAAAACACATGATCGGCATCGCCATGCGCCCGACCAAGTGGGCCGAGAACTCCGCCCCCTGGGGCAACGAAGCCTTCCAGGCCACATGGTCGACCAGCATCGCGAAGATGGCCACCCATTTCAGTCCGGTCGCCGTTATCCCCCGGCGCGGCTTGGTCATGGCTCCATCATCAAAGCGGCCGGGCAATCGCGGGCCTGATGAAGCACCCGCAAAACGTCCGCGAGCCGCAGAATGCGTCCTGCGGCCAGGGCGGCACCCGGGCGACAGGCCTACCGCCGTCTGTCAGCACGAGTTCCTCACATGAGCGGCGCCGGCGACCTCGCGGAGATCAAGGCTGGCTTGGTCGATCGGCACAACTGTCATCCGGCCATTGTCCTCCTGGCCGCCACCGCCGCGCCGCCAAGCGACCACATCCCGGCCATGATCGACGTCACCGGCAGGCGTGTCAACGACCATGCCATCACCGTCGGCGAACAGGACGGCCGATCGCGTCGGCGCATCGGCCACGTGGGCAGCCCAGATCGTCTGAAGGTCGTCGAAAGGCTTGCCCGACTCGGCGTACTTCACCACCACACGGCTGATCGAGACTTCGGGGCACGCATCCACCACGTTGAGCGTGTAGCGATCCGCTTCCAAGGTCACGTAACCCGGGGCCGCCGGCCTGCTCGGGGCTATCTGCGCGAGCCCCGAGCAACCGGCCAGTAATGCCGCCGCAGCCAGCGGTAACGCCTTCGCTACTCTCAGCACTTGGTGTAACCGCCCTTTTTCAACCCCGCCATGATTTCGAAAATGTTGCCGCAGCCGGCTTTGCCGCCCGTCAAGCCGCGCCCAATCCCCTCCAGTGCCCGAACTGACCGCCGAACGAAGGATTTGCGTTGTCATGTCTCACCATCTTGGAGACAGTTCTCGCTGACCTCGGGCTTTGCGGGGAAACAGTGGCTTTGGAGGGCGCCCGGTGTGTTGACGTGCAGGTTGGCGCCGCGGCTCGGCC
>JAIROU010000144.1 GCA_031257375.1 Bifidobacteriaceae bacterium | reverse complement strand
CCCAGTTCCCGGCGCTCAAACCCCCCCAAAAACCCCTACTCGCGGATCTGGGTCTGACTGATGTGTGGAAGTCGCTCTATCGCGCGGCCGTCGACAGGTCCCACCGCGAGCCGGGAGCGCGAACCCGGCCCGGCGGCATCAGGCGCAAGAATGACCGGCCCCGGCCCCGCCGACCGAGACGCGCCGCCATAACGACCGGCGCGCCCCGGGCGGGCACCGGGGCCGGCCTTTCAACCGGACCGGGGCGACGGCCCGGCCGAAAACTGGCAAACCGGTGGGATCGGCGCTAGTGCGCCACCGCCTTCTCGGCGCCCAGGCCGGTCAGGGCGCGGACGTCCATCTCGGCCTCGCGGGCCGGGTCGTCATCGTTCCGGCCGACGAAGGTGCCGATTATCCCGAGCAGGAAGCCGATCGGGATCGAGACCAGGCCCGGGTTCGACAGTGGGATGAAGGCGAAGTCGGCGCCCGGGATCATGGCCGTCTCAGAGCCCGAGACGACTGGCGAGAAAACGATGATGACCAGCGCCGACACCAGCCCGCCGTACATCGACCAGAGCGCGCCGCGGGTGGTGAAGCGCCGCCAGTAGAGCGAGTAGACAATGGTCGGCAGGTTGGCCGAGGCCGCCACCGCGAAGGCCAGCGAGACCAGGAAGGCGACGTTCTGATCCTTGGCCGCGATCCCGCCGACAACCGCCACCAAGCCGATCACGACCACCGTGACCTTGGCAACGCGGACCTCGGCCCCAGGGTTGACCTGGCCCTTCTTGATGACGTTGGTGTAAATGTCGTGCGAGAAGGAGGTCGCGGCCGTGATCGTCAGGCCCGCCACCACCGCCAGGATGGTGGCGAAGGCCACCGCCGCCATGATCCCGAGCATCCAGGGGCCGCCCAGCATGGCCGCCACCAGCGGCGCGGCGGCGTTCGACCCGCCCGGCACGCCCGAGCCCTTGGCCCAGGTCGAAGGGGCGAACATGTACGCCGCGGCATACCCCAGGACCAGGGTGAAGACGTAGAACAGGCCGATCAGCCAGATCGCCCAGACGACCGACTTGCGCGCCTCCTTGGCCGTCGGCACGGTGTAGAAGCGCATCAGCACGTGCGGCAGCCCGGCCGTGCCCAGCACCAGGGCCAGGCCCAGCGAGATGAAATCGAGTTTGGCCCAGTTGGAGCCGCCGTACTTCAGGCCCGGATTGATCATGGCGTCGGCCGCGTGCCCTTGCTCGACCATGAAGCCCTGGGTGTTGGCGACCACGTTGCCGAGCAACTCGGACAGGTCGAAGCCGTTCAGGGCCAGCACCCAGACCGTCGTCACGGCCGCCCCGGCGATCAGCAGCACGGCTTTGATCATCTGCACCCAGGTCGTCCCCTTCATGCCGCCGATCAGCACGTAGATGATCATCAGCACCCCGACAACGGCGATCACGACCGATTGGAGGCCCTCGTCGGCCAGGCCCAGCAGCAGGGAGACCAGCCCGCCCGCCCCGGCCATCTGGGCCAGTAGGTAGAAGAAGGTCACGGCCAGGGTGGTGATGGCGGCCGCCACCCGCACCGGCCGCGCCCGCAGGCGGAAGGCCAGCACGTCCGCCATGGTGAACTTGCCGGTGTTCCGCATCAGTTCGGCCACCAGCAGCAGGGCGACGATCCAGGCCACCAGGAAGCCGATCGAGTAGAGGAAGCCGTCGTAGCCAGCGGTGGCGATGGCGCCGACAATGCCGAGGAACGATGCCGCCGAGAGGTAGTCCCCGGAGATGGCCAGCCCGTTTTGGGCGCCGGAGAAGCCCCGGCCGCCGGCGAAGAACACCTCGCCGGACCGGTTCTTGCCGCCGCCGCCTTTGATGACGATGAACATGGTGACCGCCACGAAGACGACGAAGATCGACATGTTGATGACCGGGTTGCCCGGCTTGGTCGGGTCGACGTCCTGCAACGCCCAGATCGCGGTGCTCATTGCGACGCCTCCAACTCGGCCTCGATCTTGTTGCGGATGCGCGTCGCCTCCGGGTCGAGGCGCCGGCCCGCGTAGCTGACGTACACCTGGGTGATCACGAACGTGGTGACGATCTGGGCGAGCCCGAACAGGACGGCCCAGTTGACGTTGCCGATCACCTTGGTCGACATGAAGCCGGTGGCCCAACTGGCCGCCAGGACGTAGACGATGTACCAGATCAGGCCGATTATCACCATCGGCAGCACAAACCGGCGCTGGGTCCTGCGCAGACGCCGGAACTCGCGGCTGTTCTCAATCGCCAGGTAGTCGATCCTGGGGGTGGACGCCCCGGCCCCTATGCCTTCCATGCTTCTCTCCTTGGGTGGGTGCGGGCGCCCGCCAAAGGAGAGGGGCGGCAGTCGCTTCAGCCTGACCGCGAAGTCGGGCCACCACGTTCGCGCTGCCCCCGCCTTGGCGAACGGGATGGGCCTTTGGTCCCATCTCTGCCGCCTAAGGTAACTCACGGGTCAAGAGTTCTCCAAATCGGGGCCGGTCTTCGGGCGCGTCGCGCTTCGCCCGCCCGCCCCGCTTCGGCCGCCTTTCCCCGCGCCGCCGATGCCGCCCCGCCCGCGCGCCGCCACCCCGCGCGCCGCCGATGCCGCCCCCGCGCCGCCGATGCCGCCCCGCCCGCGCGCCGCCACCCCCGCGCCGCCGATGCCGCCTCCAAATCCGGGGACGGTGTGACCAATATCACATGCTTTCTGGCGGTTTTGGGGTGAGAAAACTCCGGCCGGGAGGTTGACCTCGGGGCGATTCGCTATGAGTATTCAGCTATGGCCCAACTCCCTTCTTCCGAGAACTCGCTGCTGGTCAGGACCGACTTCGATGACGACGCCGCTTGGTTGCGACTGCGGGCCGCAGTCGAAGGCGCTGGCGGTTTCGCGGCCGATGTCGAGCCGGTGGACGATCCAGCCTGGGACGGAGCCGACTGGACCGAAGTCCAAGACGCCGCCTTGGCCCAGGCGATGCACGCCGACGTGCTGTTCATAGCCGACACGGACGCCCTGGCGGCGGACTATCCGATCCAGGCCGTCGACCTGACCGGCGAGGACCGGGCGCCTTTCCGGTGCCTGGCGGCCGTGCTCTGGACTGTCGACGCCAACCTGAACTCGGCCAGCACGGACTGGGAGGAGTTTGTCGAGGCGGCCGATTCGGACGGCGTCTTCAGCGGCCTCGACTGATTCCGCGGCCGCCCAATCCCAAGTCGGCGGCCTCGCGGCGGCGCTAAAGTGGCGACGCTTCAGACCCCGATTGTTGAACTGCTCCGATGAGGCCGCATGACTGAACCAAACCGCGCTGGCGGCCTGGCGCGACCGGGCCGACCTCCACATCAATGCCTCCGCCCTCGGCCTGACCCCCTCCACGCCTAACCCGCCGCCTCTCGCCCGACCAAACTGACCGCCGAACGACGAAACCGCGTTGTCATGTCTCACCATCTTGGAGACAGTTCTCGCTGACCTCGGGCTTTGCGGGGAAACAGTGGCTTTGGAGGGCGCCCGGTGTGTTGACGTGCAGGTTGGCGCCGCGGCTCGGCC
>JAIROU010000099.1 GCA_031257375.1 Bifidobacteriaceae bacterium | reverse complement strand
GACGACTACATGACCAAGCCCTTCTCGCCGCGCGAGCTGACGGCCCGGGTGCGCGCGCTGCTACGACGGCCGCGCTGGCTGGCCGCCGCCGGGCCGGGCGCCGCCGCCGGGCCGGACGCCGCCGCCGAGCCTGGCGCCGCCCGGCCGGACGCGGCCGGCGCCGGCGCCGCCCGTTTGGCCCAAGCTGTGCCGCCCGCACCGCCATCCGCCGATGAGTTGGTCTTCGGCGCCCTGGTGATTGATCGAGCGGCCCGTGAGGCGCGGTTGGCCGGCCAGGACGTGCAACTGACGCGCACCGAGTTCGATCTGCTGGCGGCCCTCGCCGCCGAGCCGCGCCGGGTCTACACGCGCGAGCAACTGCTGCGGTCGGTTTGGGGGCCCAACTGGGTTGGCGACCCCCACGCCGTTGATGTCCATCTTGGCGCCGTCCGCCGCAAACTCGGCGACACCGCCCAGCGCCAGCGCTATGTCCGAACCGTGCGCGGAGTCGGCTACCGGATGGGCGCGGGTCGGTGAACCGCTCAGGCGACGGCTCGGCGGACGGCTCCGGCGCGGCATCGGACAACGTCGTCGCCCCGGCCGAACCTGGCGGGCGACCAACTGCCGACCCCCCGTCCCCGGCGGCCCCCGACCACGGGCGGGCGGAGGGGCGCCGACCGCCGTCCTGGGGCCTGACCGGTCGGCTGGTGGCGGTGTTCGCCCTGGTCATCGCGCTGACTGGAGTGGTCGCTTGGGGCGTCGCGGCCTATGTCGGGCCGGGCGTGTTCCACCGCCACCTGGTCGCGGCCGGGCTGGGGCAGGACCAGGCCGCCCTGACCCACGCCGAACAGGCGTTCCGCTCTGCCAGCGCGACCTCGCTGGGGATCGCCCTGGTCGGCGCCATCCTGGCGGCGTTGACCCTGAGCATATTGATCACCCGGCGGGTCAGCGGGACGATCGCGCAGTTGGCGCGGGCCGCCCGGCGGGTGGCGGACGGGCGGTTCGACGCGCGGGTGGCCTCGCCCAAACTGGGCGCCGAGTTCGACGGCCTGGCCGAGGCCTTCAACCAGATGGGCGCGGCCCTTGAAGAATCCCAGCAGTTGCGGGACCGCCTGTTGGGCGATGTCGCGCACGAACTGCGCACGCCGGTCGCCACGATTGGCGCCTACTTGGAGGCGATCGAGGACGGGATCGCCCAGCTGACGCCCGAGACGGCCGCCATCCTGCGCGCCCAGGGCGAGCGGCTGGCCCGCCTGGCGTCCGACCTGGCGGCGGTCACCCGCGCGCAGGACCCGTTGGCGCGGCTAGATCTGGTGGACGCGGACGTCGCCGCCTTGGCCGATGCCGCCGCCCAAGCCGCGCGCCCGGCCTTCGCCGCCAAAGGGGTGGCCTTGGTGGTGATGGCCGAACCGGCCGTTACTGTCCGAGTGGACCGTGCGAGATTCGCACAGGTGTTGGCGAACCTGCTGGAGAACGCCCTCCGGCACACGCCGACCGGCGGCCAGGTCAGTTTGACGGCCGCGCTGGGCGAGCGCGCGGTCCGGATCAGCGTCGAGGACACCGGCGACGGGATCGCCCACCAGCACTTAGGGGCGGTGTTCGAGCGCTTCTACCGCGCCGACGAGGCCCGCGACCGGGCCAGCGGCGGGGCCGGGATTGGCCTGGCGGTCGCCAAAGCCCTGGTCGAGGCCCACGGCGGGTCCATCGCCGCCGCCAGCGACGGTCCGGGACAGGGCGCCACCTTCACCATCGACCTGCCTCGGTGAACCCGGGGACGGACCGTTTGTCATGACAAAGGGTGTGTCCCCAAGTCTGAGACGAAAGGACCGTCCCCTGGTTTAGGGGCGCGGCGGCGACGACACCGCTGGCGGGATCGGTTGGGCGCTGGGTCTGGCGCGGTTCGGGGACTGGGCGGACGGCATCGGACATGGCGAACTGGCAGGTGGGAGCGCCCAGTGAGGGGTGTGCGGCCGGCCGTCAACGGCACCGACGGACGGCGCGGGCCGACCGGGCCTGTCCAAGGGCAAAGACGTTCAAAGGGTTGGTCAAGCCCGAACCGGGGGCGTGCTTACCATGGGGGCATGCCGAGCAAGTCAAGGAGCCTTCTGATTGGCCTGTCGCTGCTGGCCGCGGCCGTCGCGCTGACGGGCTGCGGGTTCAAAGGGCCGCCGCCGAGGGCCGAGGGATTCGGCGGCGTTGATCGCTCGCGGGTCTTTGTGACCGTCCTGACCGGGCCGACCAGCGGCGCTTATTACCCCGTCGGCGGGGCCTTCGCCACCGTGCTGGGGGAGGCCGGGTACAAGACGGCGGCCACTGCCACCGGCGCCACGGCCGAGAACGTCAAGGCGCTCATGGCCCGCGACGGGGACCTGGCCATCGCCATGGCCGATTCCGCCGTCCAGGCCTACAACGCGACCGACGCCTTCGAGGGCCAAGACCGGGCCGACGGCCTGCGGGTGATGATGAGCCTCTGGCCAAGCCTTTGCCAGATCGTGACCACCGCCGACACCGGCATCAAGGCGTTCGAGGACCTGAGGGGCAAGCGGGTCTCGGTCGGGGCGCCCAACACCGGCGTCGAGGTCAACGCCCGCGCCATCTTCGCCGCCCACGGCATGACCTACGACGACGCCAAGGTCGGCTACCTGGACTTCGGGCTGGCGGTGGACCAGATCGCCCGCGGCAACCTCGACGCCGCCTTCGTGACCTCGGCCGCGGGCAACGCCAGCATCGAGAATCTGGGCGCCAACCGCGACCTGACGCTGGTGCCGGTCGAGGGCGAGGCGCTGAAGAGGCTCACCGCCGACGGCCCCCACTACGTCGAGGCGCGGATCCCGGCCGAGGCCTACGGAATCGGTCAGGACGTCACCACGGCGGCGGTCATGAACGTTTTGCTCGTCTCCAAAGACTTGCCCGATGCCGTCGTCCGGGACATGCTCGGGGTGTTCTACGGCGACGGGTTGCGCCAGATAGCCGATTCACACGATGCCGTCAGGGAGTCGGTCGCGCTCGAGACCGCCCTGCGCGGCATCGTCGGCATCGACGTGCCGCTGCACCCGGGCGCCAAGGCTTTCTACGCCAGCCGGGGCATGTCGACGGAGTAGGGGTGCGGGTGGCTGGCCGACGCGGGCGGCCCGTGTGGCGCGGGCGGATTGGGCGGCGCGGGCGGCGCGGGCGGGCTGGGCGGCGCGGGGTCGGCGGGTCGGCCAGAGCGGTCGCGGTCTGGTTGGCCCTGGCCGCCGCAGTCCTGGTGGGCGCGGGCGCGTTCCGGGAGGCCCAGCCGACCCTCCGGATCGAGAACCTGGACCTGGGCGAGGTCATCGTCGCGCTGCCGGTCCAGGCGGGCGACGAGTTGTTCTTCGGCTGGGAGCACTCGCTGGACAGGTTTCCCTGGGACGAGTTCTACCGGGTGGGCCGGTCCGGCGACCTGATCCTGGAGATGATCCGCTTCCCGGCCTTCGGCGCCGGCGTGCCCGAGGCCAAGGGCGCCGAGAGCTGGACCGAGGACGGCCTGATCCATCTGGCTGGGACTGGGCAGGCCTTTGAGGAGATCGTCTGGCTCAATTCGGCCGCCGCCACCAAGGACCTGAAGCTCAACGGGGAGGTCATCGCGCGGGGCCGGGACCTGCCCGCCCGCGCCCGCCTGCGCCTGTCCGTGCGGCCGGGCTAGGCGAGGCCCGGCGAGGCCCGGCGAGTTGCCCGGCTACTTGACGGTCGGGTCGCCGACCTGGCCGAGGAAGATCGGCAGGCCGGTGGTGGTGTCGATGATCGAGTAGGCGAACGGCCGGTCGAATAGCACTGTTCGGGTTTCGCCGGAGATGGCGGCACAGGCCACGGCGATGCCGGTGGCGGCGGCCGCCTCGGTTCCAGCCTCATCGACCTTGATGATGGCGCGATGGGCGACCGAACTGATGAAGAGACCGTGGGCGCCGCCGTCGATGCCGCTCAGATCGGCCCGGTCGTCGAAGGCGCTCTCCAGGCCGGCCGCCCTGAGCGCCGGGATCAGGTCGAGCGGCTCGCTGTCGGCTTCCCACTTCGGCAGTTTGACCGTCAGCCCGCTCTGGTCTGGGGTTTCGATCTGCTCAAGCCAACCCGCCAGCGTCTGGCCGGTCCAATCGACGGCCTCGACTCCGCCGGCGGGCATGACCGCCAGCATGGCGAAGCGGCCGTCGCCGTAGTTCAGCAAGGCGCCTTCGGTTCCGTCATCCAGCGCCAGCCAACCGGCCGCGTGCTCGAAGGTCATCATGTCGGCCTGGACCGTCCGGCCGTCGGCGGCTGCGAAGTCGGCCGGGGCGGTTAGGAATGGCTGCGCCGGAGTGAACCAGGAGGCCTTGAAATAGACCGCGTTGGCCAGATAGAGCATCAGGTCGAAGGCGGTCTGCTGGTCGAGAATCTGCTTGATCAGGCCGTTGGTCTGGTCTGACACCCATTGGTTGACCGGCTCGGCCGAGTCTGGCTGGCCGAAGTCGACTGTCTTGGGCTCGGATTGGTAGACGTCGATCATGTCGGCCTTGAAGGCGTCCGTCAAGGTGATCTCGTCATCGACCCAGACCGAGTCGGCCAGTTTCAGGGTCGGCCGGTCGCCGTCGGCGCCGTCGAACTGGGCGTAGTCGGCCAGCAAGGCGGCCGCAGCCTGGTTGGCCTGGTCGCGGTCGGCCGCCAGGGCGGCGGCGAATTCCTCGGCGGTGGCCCCGGCCGCGCCGTCGCCCACCATGCTCAAGGCCAGGTAGACCGACAGCGGCGAGTAGATCGGATTGGGGGTCTCGGCGGTGGCCGCCTGGACGGCGGGGAACAACCGCTCGCCGAACCAGGCCACGGCGTTGGCGCCGGGCGGCGGCTGCTCCGCCGGGTCCGGTGTGCCCGATTCGCCGCTGACCGGCCCGGACGGGCTGGCCGCTGTGGCGCCCCGTGCCGTGCCGCCGGCCACCGGCTGGCCGCAGCCAACCAGGGCGGCCGCCGCCCCGACGCTCAAGGCGGCCACGACGACCTGCTTGATTCGTGCCATGATTCCTCCCCACCATCCGGACGGACGCGCTGTCAGTTGATTCCCCGCCTAGTTAACTCCCCGCCAACCCGTCAAAGGTAACCTCCGGCCCCGAATCGGCCCGACGCAAGGTGTGTCCCCAGGTTTGAGACGAAAGGACCGTCCCCGGGTTTAGGGGGGCGGAGCCGAGGCGGGAGTACAGGGCGTGGCCGGCTGGGCCGCGGCCGAGTTCGGAGGACATCAAGTGGGCCTCGGTGACCAGCCAAGACGGCCCCTGATAGACCGATAGCGCGCGCAGCGCGCGGCCCACGTCGGGGCGGTCGGCCGCGCGGGTGACGGTCAGATGCGGCCGCGCCCCAAGGGGCGGCGGGGCCGGCCGGCCGACCTCCGCGACCGCCTCGGCGGCCGCCCGCATGGCCTGCGCCAGAGCGGCGGTCTGGCCGCCCAAACCGATCCAGCCGACCTTCCGCCTGAAGACGCCGGCGCCCCGCAACTCCAAGCTGAAGGGTTCCGTCCGGGCCAGGGCCTCGGCCAGGGCCGAGAGCAGGACCGGTTCGGCGCCGTCCGGCTGTTCGCCGTAGAAGGCCAGGGTGACGTGCCAGTTGGCGCGGGGGAGCAGCGGCGGCGCCGGGCCGGGCGCCTGGGGCAGCACCGCCGCCAGCGCCAGGGACAGATGGTCGAGAACCGCGTCCGGCGGCCGGACGGCCGCGAAAAACCTCACCCCCCAATCATGCCCGGCCGCGACTCGGCCGTGTCCATCGCCGCCGCTCCCGGTTCCGCCCGCCGCGCAGACCACCGACGATGCCGTCGGCGCAGTCGGTCCAGCCCGCCCAGCGTCCGTTCGGCCGGGCCGGGAGCCTCCCGACGCCGCCGCCCGGACGCCCGTCAGCGCGGGCGCGGATCGCCCGGCTGGCAGCGCGGGGCGCGGGCGGAAGGACGGCCGCCTTGGAACCGGGGCGCGATGCGCGTTGATGTGGGCTGGCCGGCGGTGGGGTGGGGCGGCTCGGGCGGGAAGAGGGATTGCGGGTGGCGCCAGTCGTACATGGCGACGGTGCGCGCGAACTCGTCCGGGCGGGCGTGGCCGGGCATCCATTCGTCCAGCAAAGAGGCAAGCGTGCCGGTGCCTTCCGCCACCCGGCGGTTGGTCCAGCCGGGGAAGGCCCGGTCGTAGCAGTCGGAGAACAAGGCGGTCGGTTCGGGCTTGGCCGCGAACGGCTCGCGCCGCGCCCAGCCCTGGGACGAGCGCTGAATGTACAAGGCGCGCGCCCGCGCCTCGGAGATGAGCCCCATGGCGCGGGCGCGAAAGATCAGCGCGCTGACGCTCACCCGGTACCTCGCCTTGACCGGCAAGTAGCCGCTCAGAGGCAGCGACTCGGAGATGTGGCGGCGCATCACGGCGTCCGGGACGAGCAGGGCGCTGGCGAAATCGTAGGCCCTCGATTCCTCGCGCGAGCGGGTGCTCTCGACGGGCGCCGCCAGTTGCTGGTCGAAGATCAAGTGCCCGAGCTCGTGGGCCAGCGACATGCGGGCCACGTCGCCCGGGCTGGGGGCGATCAAGGCGATCAGAGGCCGGCCGGCGGCGTCGGCCGGGCGGCTGATGGAAAGGTGGCCGGGGTGCTCGGAATCGGCTTGGCCCAAGGCGGCGAGCACTCCGACGCCCAAGCGCTCTATCACCCGGGTGACGTTTTGGATCGGCTCGTCGGCCGCGACGCCGGAGCGGCGGCGGATCTCCGCCGCCAGGCGGACGGGATCGCCACCGTGGTCCTGAGGCCGGGGGAGGTCCGGCGCCGGCCAGCCGGATGCCGTCGATGCCGCGGCGAAGACCCTGCCCGCCTCGCGGTGCCTGGCCACGACCAGCCGCTCGGACCTGGCCGAGGCGGCCGCCTTCTTGCGGAACGTCACCGGCGCCAGGTCGGCCCGGGTGGTCGGGATCTCGAAGAAGGCGGTTGGGGCGTCGAACGCGGCGCCGATGTCGCGGGCCAGCGCTGCGGTCAGGGGGCGCTGGCCGCGCTCGACCAAGGACACCAGGGTCGCCCCGGCCCCGAGGCGCTTGGCCAGCGAGGCTTGCGAGATGCCGAGCAGGTCGCGCAGATCGACCAGGCGCCGCCCGTTGAACTGTCGCCCGGCCATCCGCCGACCGCCTCTCCCCGTTAGTGGTATTGCCGCGTCTGATAACAACTGGGCGACCGGCGCCGATGCCCCTTTTCGCCCAGGGTGAAACCCAAACCGGCCGGGCGGCGGCCGCCGGCCGCGCCTCCGGCCCCCAACGTGCCGGCCTCGGCATCGGGCAGACGCCCGACCCGCCAGGCGAAATCTGAGTGACGCTCAAACACGGCGCCTGGCGCCGTGTTTGGTGGCGCGGCGGGCCTTTTGGGGGCCTGCGGGCGGGGGCGTGCCACGGGCGGGCCGTGGCGGCGGACTCGACGGGGCGGGCGAGGTGGCGCCCGAGGACCGGCGCAGGCCATTTGTCATGGCAAAGGGTGTGTCCCCAAGTTTGAGACGAAAGGACCGTCCCCGGGTTCGGGTTCGGCGGCTGCGGCGCGGTTGGCGACTACTCGGGGGCGTGCCCTGGCGTAGTACGCTGGCGGAATCCTGGCACGGCGCCTCAGCGCCGCCGGGATTTCAGAATCAGGCAGAACAGACGGGAGTTCTCATGAACAGGTGGTTCAGTGTAAACATCCGGGGAGGCCATTTCTGAGCTAGGCCGAGGGCGGCGCGGCGGACCCACCCGGCGCCTTCGGCAGGCCGTTGACCTCGGTCCGCTCGGCCGTGTCCGAGAACGGTCGCGGCCGGGACCCCGCTCCAGGCCTCAGCGATTCGCCCCGCCGGGCCGGTTTGTGTGGTTCTGGTTGGCGGCCTTGGCCGTCGCGGCGAGCTCGTGCTCGGATGGCGACCAGGAGATCCCGACCCTGGCCGAGACCAGTCAGTCGCCGAACGTGTCGTCGCAGGAGATGGCCGATGTCGTCGCCAAGCACAACGCCGCGGCGGATGCCATGGCCGCCTGCCTGGAGGAGAACGCGATCCCCTTCGAGGAGCCGGTGATGAACGTGACCGGTTACGGGGAGACCGAGTTCCGGTCGGTGTTGCCTAACTCCTGGGAGGAGCCGTTCGCGGTGAACATTCCCGGGGTCGGCGGTGCGGCCTCGGAAGGGGTGGAGTTCGACGACGCCGAAGTCGTCTTGATCATGGGCGGGGTCGACCACTCCGACCTGCTCGCCCAGTGCATCGACCAATCGGGCTACTTCGTCCCGGGGCCGGTCTTCGACCGGGCGGAAGAGGGCGAGGTGAAAAGGGTCGAGGCTGACGCCGCCAACGATTGGGCGGCCTGCGCCAGGGACAACGGTCTGGTGGCGGTCGAGGACGCGAAATACCAGATTGACAACTTTGAGACGGCGCCGGCCGCGACGGTGCCCGCCTCGACCAGCCTCGAACTGTTCCAAGCGGTGCTGGCCGAGTGCCCCCCGATCGACCCGGACACGGACTTTAGCCTGGGCAACTTCGGGGACATCGGAGAAGAACCCCCGAGCGCCGTTTTCACCCACCCCCGCATCGAATTCGACCCGCCGGACGACCCGAACGCCGCCAAACTCGCTCAAGCCTTGGCCGAACGCATCAACGCGCTCTACGAGGAAGGCCGGCGGTCCGATTAGGAGCTCACGCCCGTAGCCGCCCGACAGCTCGGGCAGATGCCGCCGCGCTGGTCAGGCCGGTTTGCGGGCGGCCAGGGAGAACATCAGCGGGACCCGTTCGGGATGGTCGCGCAGGGTCCATTCGCCGTCGGCGCCGACCATGGCCTCGTTGGCCTCCCAGAACATCGTCCGATGCTCCTTGAACGACTCGACGCGCAGACCCGCGTCGAGCAGGACGGTGATCGTCTCCGACAAGGGGTGGGCCCAACCGTGGGAGCGCTGGTTGCGCAGCCGCTCCGGGCTGGAGTAGTCCCAGCCGTCGGCCCAAGTGGTCGGCTCCGGCTGGTGGAAATAGGGGTGGGCGGCGACGAGACGGCCGCGCTCCTCGTCCCAGTCGAGGGCGAACAGCATCGGATGGTCCTCGAGGATGAAAAACAACCCGCCCGGCTTCAGCAAGCTGTCGATGGCCGCCGCCCATTCGCTCAGATCGGGCAGCCAGGTCAGCACCCCCACGCTGGTGTAGACCAGGTCGAACAGCCGACCGCCGAGCGCCGCAGCCGCCTCCGGCAAGCTCGCCCGCACAAACCTGGCCCGGTCGGCCACCCCGGCGCGGTCGGCCAGCCGCCGGGCGATCCCAACCGCCTCGCCGGAGAAGTCGACCCCGGTGACGTAAGCGCCCATCCGGGCCAGCGAAATCGAATCGGTCCCGATGTGGCATTGCAGGTGTGCCACGTCCAACCCGGCCAGCGAACCGCCCGGCAGATGCGGCTTCATCAGCTCCAAGCTGGTCCGCGCCACCAGTTCCAGCGCCTCCGGGTCGTCGGCGAACGCCTCCGCCCGGTACGAGGCCACGTGCAGCCGCGCCCGCTCGTCCCAGTTCGCCAAGTTGTCCGCCAGCGCCTCCGCGACGCTCGGCGGCGTCTGCGACGGCACGTCCGACGTCACGCGATCCCCTTCCCGAGAGCGGCCCACCACGAGCAGGCCAACCCTACCAGCCCGCCGCGCCAACGCCGGGGTGGGGGCGGGCGACCCCGGCTCAGCCCAGGCCGCCGATGCCGCCCGCCCCCGTTCCGCGGCAGCCAAACGTTGGGCCCGGAGCGCGAAACGCGACCTCCTGATGGGTCGATGCGAACTAGGTCGCCCTTTTGCGCGTCTGCCAGAATCTAGGTCGCTCTTTGGCGCGTCCTCGGGGCGGGCGCCGTGCCCGTTTGCCGAGTGCCAAGACGATTTGACGCCTCAAATGGCGACCTAGATTTTCCGGGACGCGCCGAATGCCTCCCCAGATTGGACCGGCCTGTCGGCGGCGGCCCCGATTCCCGCGCCCGCTTCGGCTTTAGGTCTCGCAACGGCTAGGTCAGGCAGGGCACGCCAACGGTGGTCCACCGGAGCCGGACGTTCGACGGTAGCTGGCCGGTCGGCATCGTGCGCGGCCCCCCGGCGCTCCAGGTGACCGGACCGGGCCGAGGCTGACGGTCTCCCCGACCAATCGCGGCGGCACCCGCCTCAACGCGCTTTCAGGTTCGACCGGCCGTCGCGGTCGGCGGACCCGGTGAACGCGGTCGGCTGTGCCGGTCGAGGAGCCGGCCGTCTGATCGGGGCGCCAGCGGTCGCCTCAGGCTCTCGCGCGGCGGCCCGGGCATCGCCGCGAGTGGCTCATTTGCTGGCCAGAACGATGGCGCCGACCGGCACTTGCCCGTCCGTCAGGCCCAGTTCGGCCCGCGCCGCGTCGGGATCGATCCCGGCGATGAACCGCGCTTGGACGTTCAGATCGTCCGCCAGCAGATAGACGTTCTGCGTCATCGCTCCGACGGCGACGTAGCCCCAGTCGGTGTTCTTGGACGGGATGTCGGCCGTGTTGATGACGAAAAGCATCAAGTGCGGCGCTTGCCGGGCGAAGTCTTGGGTGGCTAGCGCCGCGCGGACGTCGGCGCCGCTGACGGAGATGAAGCCGTTCTGCCGCCAGTCGAACTGCCGGACGCCGTCCTCGTCCGCCCCATAAACCGACACGTACGGCTCGGCGTGCATGGCCAGCGGGACGACGAACCCGGTCCCGTCCCGGTTCTTGCCGGTGGCCGCCCAGAACAGCGCCTGCAAGCGATCGGCGTCGACCGGCTGGTCCGTGAAATCGGCGGCCTTGGTGGAGTTGCGCCGTTCCAGCGCTTGAACGACCGCCGAGTCCGATTCGGAAAACACCGGATTCAGCGCGATCGACTCTTTTGCCGCCACCGTCAACAGCGGCGTGGTCGTGAATCTCAGCCAGACGGCCCAGCCCCAGCCAGTCACGGCCAGCACGGCCAGGGCGGCGATCAGAACGCCGGTCCACCGGCGGCGCCTCTTTGTCATTCCCGGCTCCTGGCTGGGGGCGGCGGGGCCGGGTTCGGGCCGCCGCCGAGGACGAACCGGGCGGCCAGGGCCGCGTGCGCGGCCGTCGAGTCGAGCAGCGGCACCTCGGCGTCGCCTGGTTTGAGGATCAGCGGCAACTCTGTGCAGCCCAGCACCACGCCGCGCGCGCCGGCCCTGACGAGCCGGTCGACAACGCCAAGCAGCGCCTGCCGGGAGGAATTGGTCACCCTGCCGAGGGTCAGCTCCTGGAAGATGATCTGGTCGGTCAGCGCCACGTCCGCGTCATCGGCCCTGACCGGCTCGACTCCGCGCTGGCGCAACCCGTCGGCGTAGAACGGCTCCGTCATGGTCCACCGGGCGCCCATGATCCCCAACCGGTCGACGCCCCGGTCGCGGGCCGCGCCGGCCACGGCGTCCAACATGTGCAGCAGCGGCGCCTTGACGGCCGCCTGCACCGCTGGGGCGACTTTGTGCATCAAGTTGGTGCAGATCATCACCGCCTGCGCCCCCGCCCTCTCGAGCCGGACCGCGTGGCCGGCCAGCTCGCGCCCGGCGCCAGCCCAGTCGCCCGCCTCCTGAAAGGCCCGGATGACCGCGAAGTCCACCGAGCTGAGCAGGATCGGCGCGCTCGAGAAGCCGCCCCTGGCGGCGGCCACCTGGTCGTTTATGGCCATGTAGTAGTCGACGGTCGAGTGGTAACTCATTCCCCCGATCAGCCCGATCGGCCGCAACGGGCCAGGCGTCAGGGTTTGGGTTTGCGACATTTCATTCCCGATGCCGAGCCCGCGCCCGGCGGTGTTTTCCGCCACGGGTTCAAGACTAGGGCAGCCGGCGCAGTGCCCGCCCCTCGTCGCGGCTGCCGCAGCCGACCGCCAGCACCGCCGCCCGCCCGCCCGGCCGCCGATCGGCGCTCCGAGGCTGGCGCACAGCGGCGTAGTGGCGCGTTGGTGCATAATCGGTGAGGTGCGCTTCCCGGCGGCACCGCCGCCAACCATGTGGCGCCAAACGGTTCACCACTAGCGAAAGGGATCGAGCCTCGCATGGCGGAAACTGAACCAATCTTTCCAACTGCCAGCGGCGGGGCGGTGGCGCGCATGCGGGCGGCGTTGCCGCATCTGTCGGATTCCATGGCCAGGATCGCGCACCTGCTGCTGGACAAGCCGGAGGCGGTGCTGAGCCTGTCGATCAGCGAACTGGCGGCGGCGGCGGACACGTCCGCGGCCACGGTGACAAGGTTCTGCCAGCAGTTGGGGTACTCGGGCTACCCCGCGCTGAGGATGAGCGCGGCGGCGGACGTGGGCCGGTCGACGGCCGCCGAGGCTTGGATTCGCGAGGCGGGCGCGACATTCGAGCCGGCGGCCTCGCCGGAGGACATCGCCCGAAACCTGTTGGCCGCCCAGTTCAAGGCCCTGCAGATGGCCGCCGACCTGCTGGACGTGGGCGCCGTGCAGCGGGTGGCGGCCGCTGTCAATCGCGCCCGCCAT
This sequence comes from Bifidobacteriaceae bacterium, assembly GCA_031257375.1. Lineage (GTDB taxonomy): Bacteria > Actinomycetota > Actinomycetes > Actinomycetales > WQXJ01 > JAIRTF01. The sequence goes on along the minus strand of JAIROU010000099.1, from coordinate 1,615 downwards.
GTCGACATCTACGGCGTCGGCGGCAGCGGAGTCGGCGCCGTCGGCCTTCAGCAGCGCCTTTACCGGATTGGCGTCAACGCCCATGTCTGGACCGACGTCCACCTCGGTCTCGCCAGCGCCGCGCTGATGGACCCGCGTTGCGTCGCGATCGCTCTGTCGAGCAGCGGTCAAACCCGGGAGACGCTCGAGTTGGTCGCGTTGGCCAGAAAGCAGGGTGCGTTCACGGCCGCCCTGACCTCCGACCCGCAGTCGCCGGTGGCGAGGGCGGCCGAGGTGCATCTGCAGACGTCCGCCTCGGGCCATCTGGTCGATCCGGGCCAGCTGGCGGCGAACTCAGTCGAGATGTTCGTCCTGAACCTGCTTTACGTTCTGGTCGCGCAAGGCGAGTACGAGCGCGCCGATCGAGCGCTGCGCCTGACCGCTGAGGCGGTGGTCGGGCGCCGCCCCACCGCGGTCCGCAAGGTTCAGAACGGGACGGGCGCCCCAGACGGCCTTGGCTGAGGAGTTAATCGTCATCGGCTCGCGATCCGAAAAGGTTGACGGGTCGCCGCGATGAAAGTAGTTTGCTTGGTGTGGGTGAAACGCTGCAAAGCGCGCTGCAAGGTTGCGGACGCCCGCCGGCGGGACCGCAATCATCCAGAAGGCTGATCGTCCGCGCCCTGTTCCTCCACCGCCTCGAGGGCTCTCCCGCCCGAGGAGCATTCCGATGAGGCGAACCGGGGGCGGGACCGAAGGGGGCGGCCCCAGGCCTCCGCGCGTCGATTCGGAGTTGGCGCGATTGGTCGGCGCGCCCGCGCCGTCGATGGCGGACATAGGACTTGAGGCGAGCCGGGCCCTGGCCGGATGGCTGGATGACGAGACCCTGTCCCAGGACGGGCTGTTTGCCATCTCCCACCGCGCGGTCCCAGGGCCCGCCGGGGCCCCCGACGTGACACTGCTGGTCGCCCGCCCGGCGGCGTTCGCGAGCGGCGACGCCCGCCCGTGCGTCTATTTCATCCACGGCGGCGGCATGGCGACCGGGAACCGCACCTCGGGCGTGGGCGAGCCGCTCGCCTGGGCCAGACGATTCGGCCTGGTGGTCGTGTCCGTCGAGTACCGCCTGGCCCCGGAAACCAGGCACCTGGGTCCTGTCGGCGATTGCTACGCGGGACTCGAGTGGGTCGCGGCGCACGCCTCCGACCTGGGCCTCGACCCAGGCAAGATCCTGGTGGCCGGCGCGTCCGCGGGCGGCGGCCTGGCTGCGGGAGTCGCGCTGATGGCGCGCGACCTGGGCGGCCCGCCCCTGCTGGGCGCCCTGCTGTTGGCGCCCATGCTCGACGACCGGAACCAGACGGCATCGGCCAAACAAATGGAGGGAAGCGTCTGGGACTGGCGGGACAACGACTTCGCCTGGCGCCTGCTGCTGGGCGACCTGAGCGGCGGCGACCTGGTGTCGCCGTACGCGGCGCCCGCCCGCGCCCGCGACCTGGGCGGTCTGCCACCGCTGTTCATCGACGTGGGCAGCGCGGAGACGTTCCGAGACGAGGTGGTGGACTTTGCGGCGCGGGTTTGGCGCCGGGGAGGGGACGCGGAACTCCATGTCTGGCCGGGCGGTTTCCACGGGTTCAGCTCGGCC